>NZ_BCBP01000067.1:0-36666 GCF_001753955.1 Pseudomonas sp. NBRC 111139 | reverse complement strand
CCTCGAAGGTACTGTCGAACTGCAGGTGCTGCCCCTTGCGCAACTCCGGCCGGTCGGTATCGACCAGGCAGCTCCAGTAATCGCCTTCGGGCACGGCCGGCAGCTTGAATGGCACCACGTCATGGTGGGCATTGACGATCAGCAGCACGGTGGCCTCGGCACCTGGCCGGGCGATACCGCTGACCTGTGCCCGGCCTTCTATCAGCATGCCCAGGCAACGCCCGTGTGGGTCTTCCCATTGCTCAACACTCATCTCGTTGCCATCGGGTGCCAGCCAGGTCACGTCCTTGACCCCAATTGCCTCATTGTAGTCACCCACCAGAAAGCGTGAGCGGCGCAGCACCGGGTAGGCCAGGCGCAGACGCGTCAGGCGCTTGACGAAGGCCAGCAGCTCCTGGCCTTCCTCGTCCAGGTCCCAGTTCACCCAGCCGATCTCGCTGTCCTGGCAGTAAGCGTTGTTGTTGCCGTGCTGGGTGCGGCTGAACTCGTCGCCGGCAACGATCATTGGCGTGCCCTGGGCCAGCAGCAAGGTGGCGAAGTAGTTGCGCATCTGGCGCATGCGCAGGGCATTGATCGCCGGGTCGTCGGTCGGCCCTTCGACGCCGCAGTTCCACGACAGGTTGTTGTCGGTGCCGTCCTGGTTGTTTTCGTCGTTGTCTTCGTTGTGCTTGTGGTTGTAGGACACCAGGTCGCGCAGGGTGAAACCGTCGTGGGCGGTGATGAAGTTGACCGAGGAATAGGGCCGGCGCCCACGGTTGTTGAACATGTCGCCCGAGGCGGTCAAGCGGGCGGCAAAATCGGCCAACTGGCCTTCGTCGCCTTTCCAGAAGGCGCGTGCGGTATCGCGGAAGCGGTCGTTCCATTCCGCCCAGCCCGGGGCGAAGTTGCCCACCTGGTAGCCGCCGGGGCCGCAATCCCATGGTTCGGCAATCAGCTTGACCTGGCTCAGCATCGGGTCCTGGCGGCAGGCGACCAGGAAGCCATGACGCTCGCTGTAGCCATCGTGGTAACGGCCAAGGATGGTCGCCAGGTCGAAGCGAAAACCGTCCACGTGCATTTCGCCGGCCCAGTAGCGAAGCGAATCGGTGACCAACTGCAGCACGCAGGGGTGGCTCAGGTCCAGGGTGTTGCCGGTGCCCGAGTCGTTGATGTAGTAGCGCTTGTCGTCCGGCATCAGGCGGTAGTACGAGGCATTGTCGATGCCGCGCATCGACAGGGTCGGGCCGCGCTCGTTGCCTTCTGCGGTGTGGTTGTAGACCACGTCCAGGATCACTTCGAGCCCGGCGTCGTGCAGGTGCGCGACCATCTCCTTGAACTCGGCGATCTTGCCGCTGGCCAGGTAGCGCGGGTGCGGTGCGAAAAAGGCGATGCTGTTGTAGCCCCAGTAGTTGTTCAGGCCCTTGTCCAGCAGGTGCTGGTCGTTGACGAAGGCGTGAATCGGCAGCAGCTCGATGCTCGACACGCCAAGGTCCTTGATGTGTTTGAGCAACTCGTCGTTGGCCAGGCCGGCGAAGGTGCCGCGCAGTTCTTCAGGCACAGCCGGGTGGCGCATGCTGATGCCGCGGGCATGCGCTTCATAAATGATCGTGCGCTCCCATGGGATCTGCACGCGCTGGTCGCGGCCCCAGGTGAACGCCGGGTCGATGACCTTGCATTTGGGCACGAAAGGCGCGCTGTCGCGCTCGTCGAACGACAGGTCACCGTCGGGGTGGCCGATGGTGTAGCCGAACAGTGCCTCGGACCATTTCAGGCTGCCGACCAGTTGCTTGGCATACGGGTCGATCAGCAGTTTGTTGGGGTTGAAGCGGTGGCCGTTTTCCGGCTCGTAGGGGCCGTACACCCGGTAGCCATAGACCAGGCCGGGGTGAGCGTCGGGGAGGTAGCCATGGTAGATCTCATCGGTGTATTCGGGCAGCTCTATGCGCTCGATTTCCTGCTCGCCGGTGGAGTCGAAAAGGCACAGCTCGACCTTGGTGGCGTTGGCCGAGAAGAGGGCGAAGTTGACCCCAAGGCCATCCCAGGTGGCGCCGAGGGGGAAGGGCATGCCTTCGCGGATGCGCGATGGTGCGACCGAGCGGGTTTTCTTTGGGGTGCGGGGGCTCATGACGATCCTCGAGTGGCCGTGATGGAAGGGGAATTGTGCTGTCCTGCATTGGCCACTTCGCGGGTAAACCCGCTCCTACATGCGCCTGTGATGAACCTGTAGGAGCGGGTTTACCCGCGAAGAGGCGCGGGCAGGCTTAACCGGCAGTAGGCTTTTTCACCGCCCGGGGCTTTTTCGCTGCAGCGGGTTTAACCCCCGGCAGGGCAGACGCCTTGGGTTCTGCAGGCGCCTTCGGCTTGGCCGCTGCTTTCTTGCGCGGGGCTGCCTTGGGCGCCAGTGCTTCGGCCTCGGCCAGCTTGCGGGCCATTTCCCAGTGGCGCTCTTCTTCCCCTACGGGCTTACCTTCGGATTCCCAGATCTGGTAGGCAAATTCGCGAATACGCTTTTCATCGACACTCATCATGACGCTCCTGATGCTCAAGATTGTTGTATCAACACGTTGACCGGAAACTCCGCCAGCACGGCGCTCAACAGCAACTCCTTTGAAGAGCTGACCGCCGCACAGGCGAAAAGTCCCGTCGAGTTGGCAGGTGACAAGGCAAACGGCAATACCAGCCGGGTGTCGTCCCAGTTCTGCGCCGGGATCAACGGTGTTGCGGCACCTCCGAGCAGGCTGCTGGCCAGGCGCGGGGCGACGACGATGGCGTGCTCGCCTTCCCCCAGGCGAGCAAAGGCAATGACCTTGTCAGCGTGCCGGCCCTGTACGGTCAGTGGCAGGTAGGCACCGCGGCGGAACAGCTCGGCATGGGCCTGGCGGCAGTCCAGCACGCGGGCGATCAAGGCCTGTTTGACGCGGCCGTCGCGCCAGTGCGCCAGCAGCTCGGCTGCTGGCGTGGCGTCGTCCAGCGTGCGACGCCTCGAAGCGTAGTCCACGGCGCGGCGGTTGTCCGGGTCGACCAGGCTGAAGTCCCAGTATTCGTTACCCTGGTACAGGTCGGGCACACCGGGTGTGGTCATGCGCAACAGGGCCTGGACCAAGCCGTTGAGTGCGCCGGGGCAGGCCAGCAGCTGTGCCGCGTCGGCCAGCGACTTGCGCAGTTGCTGGTTCTCGCTGTCCAGCAGCAGGCCGTCGAGGTAATGAGCGCAGGCGCCTTCGTAGGCTTCGTTCGGCGCGCTCCAGCTACTGCGTAGCTTGGCCTCGCGCAGGGCCTTCTGCTGCCACTGGCGAACACGCTCGGCGTATTGACGCAGGGCATTGTCGTCGTTCAGGTCGAGGTCCAAGGGCCAACTGCCGAGCAGGGTCTGTAGCAGCATCAACTCGTCGCCGGGGCTGGGTGCCAGCCCGTCGTCCAACTGCGCGCGCAGGGGGGCGGCCAGCTCACGCCAGTGCTCTACCCGGCTGGCCAGCCACGTGCCGCGCTCGCTGAGTACAGCCAGGCGTGCACGCGTGTCTTCGCCGCGCTTGTGGTCGTGGGTGGCGGTGGCCAGCAGGTTGTCGGGGAAATCGCGCAGGCGCCGCTGGGCCTCATTGTGGAAATGCATGGGTGGGGCGCTGAAGCGCTCGGCCTCGAAACCCACGTCGTTACGGGACAGCAGCCGCGCGCTGCGGTAGAAGGCGGTGTCTTCCACGGCTTTGGCGGCGCTGGGCGCAGTCAGTTGCTGGAAGCGCACGCAGGCGTGGCGCAGTTGCTTGCGGGCGCGCCCCGGTGGCAGATGCCGCCAGGCTTGCCCGCCCAGCCACCGTTCAAGTTGGTCCAGTAGCGGCCAGTCGGCTTCGGCAAGGTCTTGCCGGGCGTTGGTCAGGGCCTGCTGGAAGAACGTTTCGTCCTGCGCCGGGCGCCCGCAGGCATTGAAGTAGGTTCGGTAAACCGGGTAATGCGCCACCAACGCCTGCAAGGCCCGGCGAATCGCGCCCAGGGTCAGGTCACGGGTCATCAGGTCGTTGCGCGCCACCTGCAACAGTGCCTGGGCCACCGACTCGCAGTCACCGGCCAGGCTGGCGTTGAGCACCAGGTGACGGGCCTGGCGCACTTCTTCGGTGAACGCCGGGCGCTCGCTGACGTTGCTCCACAGTTCGCTCAGCGGCGCTTCGCCGGCCGGATCATGCTGCAGCAGTGACACCTGGTTCATGAACTCGTAGCCGGTGGTGCCGTCGGTAAGCCAGTCGCGGTGCAGGTGCTCGTCGGCACCCAGGATCTTTTCCACGTACAGGGGGAAGTGCTCCAGCCCTGCATTCAGCGGCCGCCGCGCCAGCAGGCCATCAACCCGCCGGCGCAGTTTGCGGCAATAGCCACGCGGGTCGGCAAGGCCGTCGATATGGTCGATGCGCAGGCCGTCCACCAGGCCACGTTCGATCAGTTCGAACAGCTTGGCATGGGTGGCTTCGAACACCACGGCGCGCTCCACGCGCAGGCCGCCCAGCTCGTTGATGTCGAAGAAGCGCCGCCAGTTGATGTCGTCGGCGGCGGTGCGCCAGCTGGCCAGGCGGTAGGTCTGGCGCTCCAGCAGCAGGTGCAGGCGCTTGAAACCGGCCTCGCTGCGGCTGTCGAAGGCCACCAGGGCCGATTCGAGGTCGGCACCTTCGCGCACCAGGCGTGCCAGTTCGGCTTGGAGCGGCAGGCTATCGGCCAGCGGGTTGGCCGAGTCGCCCAAAGCAGTGAAGCGTTCGGCCAGCACCTTGAGCGCAGGCTCTGGGCTGAGCGCGAGAATCCAGCCGTAATCGACCGGGCAGATCGGGAAACGATGCGCGTAATGGGCCACCTGCAGCAGCCCCTGCTGTTTGTCGAACTGCAGCGGTATCTCACCCTTCTTGAGCGCCACGCCGTAGTCGCTGCCGAGGAACGGCAACAGCAGTTGCCCGGCCAGCAGTGGGTCGCTGGAGTGCCACTGGATGTCGAAGAACGCTGCATACGGGCTGCGCCGTCCCCAGGCCAGCAGGCTTTGCCACCAGGGGTTGTCGGCACCGCCCACGGCCATGTGGTTGGACACCGTGTCGAGGATCAGCCCCATGCCATGCTGGCGCAGGGCGGCGACCAGGCGCTCCAGCGCGGCCTCGCCGCCCAGCTCCGGGTTGACGCAGGTAGGATCGACCACGTCGTAGCCATGGCGCGAGCCAGCGCGGGCCTTGAGGATGGGCGAGGCATACAGGTGGCTGATGCCCAGCTGGGCGAAATACGGCACCAGCGGTACAGCGTGATCGAGGGTGAAGTCGCTGTGAAATTGCAGGCGCAGGGTCGCGGTCAGTGGCTTCATCGGTCACGCTCCCACGCCTGTTCGCGGGCCTGGGCCAGCAGCTCCAGGCGCCGTGCGGCGTCCTCATCGTCGAGCAGTTCGCGTACTGGAAGGGCAAAGCGCCGCCGCCAGTTGGGATGGCCATTGGTGGTGCCCGGCAGGTTGGGTTGCTCGTCGCAGCCCAGCAGGTCTTCCAGCGGTACCAGCACCAGCGGCGCACGGGTATGGCCAACGAAGCGGATGGCCGCATCGATCAGCGCGTCGTTGTCCTTCAGTTCGCCGTAGTTGGCCTCCAGAATGCGGTGCAGGCCGTCGCGTTCTTTCTGACGCTCGTGGCGCCAGTGCAATTCGGTCGCTGCGTCGATCAGTTGCAAACGGTGTCTCCAGTCGATGTCGCGGTTTGCCAGCCAGCCGGCCAGTGGCGCCAGGTCGTGGGTACCGGTTGTGGCCAGGGCATTGTCCGGCCAGTCGAGAATGGGCTTGAACTGGCCCGGCTGGGTCTGCTCGAACGGCAGCACGCGCATGCCCAGCACCGCTTTCTCGGCCAGCTTTTCGCGCAGGCTGTCGGGCACGGTGCCCAGGTCTTCGCCGAGGATGATCGCCTGGTGACGCACCGACTCCAGCGCCAGCAGGCGCAACAGGTCGTCTAACGGGTAGTCGAGGTAGGCGCCTTCGCTGGGTTTGGCCCCCTGTGGGATCAGCCATAGCCGGCGCAGGCCCATCACATGGTCGATGCGCAGGCCGCCAGCGTGGGCGAGGTTGGCCCGCAGCATCTCGATGAAGGCGCGATAGCCATTGCGCTTGAGGCCTTCGGGCGAGAAGGCGCAAATGCCCCAGTCTTGCCCGACATGGTTGAGGATGTCGGGCGGCGCACCCACGCTCAGGCCGGCCAGCAGTTCGTCCTGGCGGCTCCAGGCCTGGCTGCCGGCACCGTCGGCGCCCACCGCCAGGTCGGCGATCAGGCCCACGGCCATGCCATTGCTGCGGGCCGCTTCGTGGGCACGTTGCAGGCCACGTTCGGTCAGCCACTGGCAGAACGCGTGGAACTCGACCTTGGCCGGGTAGGCATTGGCTAAAGCCTCCACTTCCGGGTGGTAGGGGTCATGCCAGGCTTTGGGCCAGTTGCGCCAGTCGGCACCGAGGCCGTGCTCCACCGCCTGGGCCTGCAGCACCTCGAAGCGGCAGTGGTGCTCCAGCGTCTGGCCGCCGGCTTCGCGGAAGCTGTCAAAATCAGTGCGTAGTGGGTGGTCGCCTTGGCTGAAGCCTTGATAAAGCGCTTCAAGCAAACGCAGCCGGGCGCTGGCGGCGCGTGGCCAGTCGACCAGAGGGCGCTGCTCCAGCTCTTCGAGTTGTTGCTCCAGCCCGCAGGCTTCGATGGCCATGCGCACCTCCCGTTCACCCAGCAGGGCTGCGGGGCTGGTGTACAGGGTGTTGAGCAGCAGGCGACTGGAAGGTGAGTAGGGGCTGTAGTGTTCCTGGTCGATGGCCGACAGGGCGTGAATCGGGCTGATAGCCAAGGCATCGGCGCCGCGCTCGGCGGCCGAGCGGGCCAACTGCTCCAGCGCCAGGCAGTCGCCGAAGCCACCATCGCCGGGGCGGCGCAGGCTGTACAGCTGCACTGCCAGGCCCCAGTAGCGTGGTGGCGGCTGTTGCACCTTGTCTTCCAGGCTGTGGCAGCGTGTTGGCGCCACCGCCACGGTGAAGCGGCGGCTGTCGATCTCCACCTGGTGATAGCCGATGGGCAGCTCGCCGGGCAGGCGCGCCTGGTCATCGAGGTTGAGGGTGACCGAGGTGTGATCTTCCAGGGTGCAGTGCGCCACGCTGGCGGCACTGAAGTAGCGCGCCAGCGCTAGCGGCTGGCCTAGGTCGGCGGTCAGTAAAGGCGGCAGGTGTTCGCTGTCTTCGGCGGTTTCCACCGCACGCAGGCTGGCGGCAACGGCCGCGTCATCGCCGGCCGGGTGGCCAAGGCCTTCGAGGACGTTGCGCAGCACGTCGTCGCTGACACGCTGGGGCCTGGCATTGGCGTCAATCCAGTCGCGGTTCAGCCCGACGCTGGTTGCCAGACGGTGCAGGGCGGTTTCGCTCATGGGCGCTCCTGGGCAGGGGGAAGCAGGCTGACCACGCAGCTGTAGGCAGCCAGGTGGGAATCCGGGTGGCGGGTGTCGCTGCTGTCGAACAGCCGTGTGGATGGCGCGGGCAGTTCGACCGCCTGCGGGGTGTCGGCCAGGTTCAGGTCGATGCGCAGAGTGTTGCCGTTGCCCAGCTGCCAGCGCGCGGTCAGCGCTTTGTCAGCGTGCACCTCGGCGCCCAGCGCACGGCTGCCGGGCAAGTGCGGGATGATGTGGCGGCGGCGCAGGTCGAGCAGTTGCTGGTAAAGGCCGTGCCAGCCGGCGATCACCGCTTTGTTCTGCGGGCGTGAGGACGCGAACGTCTGTTCGGCGTTGGGGTCGGGAATGTGCTCACGCTGCTCGGGGTCGGCGAACGCGGCGAAGTGGGCGAACTCGCCACGACGGCCTTCGCGGACGGCGTCGGCCAACGCGTCATGGAAGTCGGTAAAAAACAGGAACGGCTGGCAGCTGCCGGCTTCGTCGCCCATGAACAGCAGCGGAATCATGGGGGCCAGCAGCAACAGGCCGGTGGCTGCACGCAAAGCTGGCGCGGGGCATAGGCGGGTCAGGCGCTCACCCAGCGCGCGGTTGCCGACCTGGTCGTGGTTTTGAAGGAACAACACGAAGGCACTGGGCGGCAAATGCCCGCTGGGTTCGCCGCGTGGTTTGCCATGCCGGTTGGCCTGGCCCTGGAACACGAAACCTTCGCCAAGGCACCGGGCCAGTTGGTCGATGGGGCGATGCTGGTAGTCGGCGTAGTAACCTTCGGTTTCACCGGTCAGCAGCACGTGCAGGGCGTTGTGGCCATCATCGTTCCACTGGGCGTCGTAACCCTGTTCCAGCAGGCCCGCCTGGTTGTGCTCGTTCTCCAGCACCAGCCACACGTGCCGGCCCGGTTCTACGGCGGCGCGCACCCGTTGGGCCAGTTCGATCAGGAAATCGGGCTGGTCGATGGCATGCACGGCATCCAGGCGCAGGCCGTCGCAGCGGTAGTCGCACAGCCACATCAGGGCATTCTGGATAAAGTACTCGCGCACCTGCGGGCGGCGAAAATCGATGGCCGCGCCCCACGGTGTCTGCCGGTCTTCACGGAAGAACGGGCTGGCGTACTGGTGCAGGTAATTGCCGTCAGGTCCGAAGTGGTTGTACACCACATCGACCAGCACCATCAGCCCGTGGCCGTGGGCCTGATCGATCAGTGCGCACAGCTGCTCGGGGCTGCCGTAGGTGTTCTGTGGGGCGTAAGGCAGTACGCCGTCGTAGCCCCAGTTGCGTTCGCCGGGGAACTGCCCCAGCGGCATCAATTCGATCGCGCTGATGCCCAGTTCGGCCAGGCGCGGCAGTTGCCGGGCAACCCCGGCATACCCCCCGAGCAGGCCGACATGCACCTCCTGGATCACGGCCTCATGCCAAGGCCGGCCCTGCCACGGGTGCTGCCAGGCATAACCGGCCACATCCACTACCTGGCTTGGCCCCTGTACGCCGTCGGGCTGGTAGCGCGAGGCCGGGTCGGCCACCTGCAGCTCGCCGTCGATACGGTAGTGGTAACGGTCACCGGCCTTGCATGGCACTACGCCGCTGTACCAACCCTCATCATCCGGCAGCAGTTCGATGGCCGGCTGCTGCTCCAGTTCCACGCTCACGCTGCGCGCATCCGGCGCCCAGAGGGCGAAGCGCGCCGACGTGGCGTCCAGCAAGTGTGCGCCATGTCTGTGCATCTTCTGACCCCCGCTCAGTAGTGGCTCAGTTGTGTCTGCTTGACCAGGTCCTCGTACAGGCGGGCATAGGGTTCAACCGCCTGGCACCAGTTGAACGGCTGGGTCATCGACAGGCAGCGCATGGCGTTCAGCAGGTCCTTCTTGCCGTAAACATAGAAGGCGCGGCTGAGTGCCTCGCGGTAGCTCTCGACGGTGGACTCGTTGAACAGGAAGCCCGTCACGCCGCACTCGATGGTGTCGGCCAGGCCACCGGTATTGCGTGCTACCGGCAGCGAGCCGAAGCGTTGCGCGTACATCTGGCTAAGGCCGCACGGCTCATACCGAGACGGCATCAGCAGGAAATCGCTGCCGGCGAACATGCGCCGGGCATCGGTTTCATTGAAGCCGATACGCACACCGATGCGGCCCGGGTGACGCAGCGCCAGCTCGCGCATGGCCTGTTCTTCTTCCGGCTCGCCGCGGCCGATGATCGCGATCTGCCCGCCTTGCTCGACGATGTAGTCGGCCACGCCCAGGGTCAGGTCCAGGCCCTTTTGATAGACCAGCCGGGACACCACGGCGAATAGTGGGCCTTCGGAATCTTCCAGGCCGAACAGCTCGCGCACCTCCTGGGTGTTACGCGCTTTGCCCTCCCAGTCATTGATGCTGAAGTTATGTTGCAGGTGCTTGTCGGTAGCCGAGTCCCAGCTTTCGTCGATGCCGTTGGGGATGCCACCGAGCAGGCCTTGCTGGGCCTTGCTGGCGAGGAAACCGTCCAGGCCGCAGCCGAATTCCGGGGTGGTGATTTCCCGGGCATAGGTGGCGCTGACTGTGGTGATGTGGCTAGAGTAGGCCAGGCCGGCCTTGAGGAACGACAGCTTGCCGTAGAACTCCATGCCTTCTTGCTGCATGGCATGTTCGGGTATCGCCAGCTCCGGGCTGCAACCGCGGCTGTACACACCTTGGTAAGCCAGGTTGTGGATGGTGAACAGCGTGGGCGTATTCAGGCCGCGCCAGTGCATGTAGGCGGGGGCCAGGCCGGCGGGCCAGTCATGCGCGTGCACCACTTCCGGCGTCCAGTGGATCTTGCCTTCGCCGGCAGCGATTTCGGCGGCAGCCAGGCCCAGGCGGGCGAAGCGGATGTGGTTGTCGGGCCAGTCGCGGCCATTGTTGGCACCATAGGGTGTGCCGTCGCGCTGGTACAGTTCGGGGCAGATCAACACATAGATGACCAGGCCGTCGGCCATGTCCATGCGCCCGATCTTGCAGGGCGGCAGGGCCGCGTGACCACCCAGTTCACCCACGATATGTATAGGGTTGTCGCTTTCCATCACCTGGCGGTAGCCGGGGATAAGTACCCGCACATCGTGCAGGTGCGCCAGGGCACGGGGCAGGGCAGCGGACACGTCACCCAGGCCACCGGTTTTCACCAGATCAGCGATTTCCGAGGTCACGAACAGAATCTTGCGCATGTTCGGGTTTTGCTGGCGCTGGGCGCCGGGTGCCTTGCCTGTCGTGGCGAAATCCGGGGTGAGCGGCTCGCGGTTATCCGGTTTGAAAGCGTCTACGTGAGGCTCGACAGCGGCACTGATCATACTTCTCTCCGTCCCTATGCTTGGTCGGGTGCTGGCACCCGTGGCGATGTTTCGTGCTGGTTCTCTCTAGTTTGAATCTGCTTAGTGCGTTCCATGCCCCAGGGTCGTGCGCGCAGGCACTACGCGATCAGCATTCCGGCCGAAAGCGCTTGGACTGGTTGGGGTGTGTGGGCCGAGGATCGGGAATAGCCCAATGCGTCTGGCCTACTTATGTTCATGACCTGCCGGGTTTCCTGAAAGTTCGACTTTTTTGGGGTCACTCTTCCATTGAGCAAATGGCGGGCCGAAAACTGAGTGTAGGAGAGAAAGTGCTAAAAAGGTGACCCACTGGTCACTATTGTTATGTGCGCAATAGACGCAAACGTTGGCGTTTGTGACGGGTTGCGAAAAGGGGTGGGCGAGTGTGGGGCAGAGGGGTTTCGAGCTGCGCCAAATTGTGGCTCGTTACGCGCAATGCACCGTTTGGGTGCGTAGGCGTAAGCGTGGCTTTAGGCTGCGAAGAGGCGGGTATGGGCGCAGGATTCTGCTTCAGTGCCGGCCCTTTTTGGGCACAAAGCCGCTTCGGTTGCCCGATAGGGTTCAAAGACGGTGACTGGATTCAGGATCGGGTGGGAGCCATGCAGCCCCCACAGGCGAAAAAGGAATCGATCAGAGGCTGACCGCTTTATCGCCAGCGCGCTGTTGCGCCAACAGCAGGTTCAACTGGGCAACCTGCTGACGCAGCTGGTCACGTTCGTCTTTAAGTTTACGCAGCTCATCACGGCGCACGGAGACATAGAGGGTCTGGGGTGGGGTTGCTGGCATCAATGTACCCATGAGCACACCTCGCGGTTTTGGCTGGTGACAAGTCAAAGCGTAGACGCTTCACGCGGGGCGCATTCTGAATTCTTTCACCGGGCTTGGGAACTTTTTTGTTTATTGTGGTCTTGCCGTTCGTCGCTGAACCCTCGGGCGGCATGCTGGACTAATCTGAAAAGCTGGACTGTCGTCATCCATTTCGAAAAGGGAGCATTGGCTCATGCAACTGGGAATCATCGGGCTGGGCCGTATGGGCGGCAATATCGCAAGGCGCCTGATGCGCGCCGGTCACCGCACCGTGGTGCACGACCGCAACCGTGAAGCCATCACCGGCCTGGAGGGCGAAGGCGCCCAGGGCGCGCATGACCTCGGTGCACTGGTGCAAAAGCTGAAAGCGCCGCGCGCGGTCTGGGTGATGCTGCCGGCTGGCGACGCCACCGAGCAGACCATCGCCCAGCTGGCCGAATTACTGGAACCGGGCGATGCGATCATCGACGGTGGCAACACCTTCTACAAGGACGACATGCGCCGCGCCGCCGAACTGGCCAAGCGCGGCCTGCATTATCTGGACGTCGGGACTTCCGGCGGCGTGTGGGGCCTGGACCGCGGCTACTGCATGATGATCGGTGGCGAAAAGGACGTGTTCGAGCGCCTGGAACCGCTGTTCAAGGCGCTGGCGCCGGGCGTGGGCGACATCCCGCGTACCCATGGCCGCAGCGGCGAGCACCAGCGTGCCGAGCACGGCTACATCCATGCCGGCCCACCGGGCGCCGGGCACTACGTGAAAATGGTGCATAACGGCATCGAGTACGGCCTGATGCAGGCCTATGCCGAAGGCTTCGACCTGCTGCGCAGCAAAGGCGGCAACGAGCTGCCCGAAGACCAGCGCTTCGACCTGAACGTAGCCGAAATTGCCGAAGTGTGGCGACGCGGCAGCGTGGTGACCTCGTGGCTGCTCGACCTTACCGCCGATGCGCTGGTGGCCGACCCTCAGCTGTCGCAATTCAGTGGCTCGGTGTCCGACAGTGGCGAAGGCCGCTGGACCATCGACGCCGCCGTCGAGCAGGCGGTGCCGGTGCCGGTGTTGTCCAGCGCACTGTTCGCGCGCTTCCGCTCGCGTCAGCAACAGGGCACCTACGGTGACAAGATCCTCTCGGCCATGCGCCTGGGCTTCGGTGGCCACGTCGAGAAGAAAGGCGAATGACTAAACAGACCCTTGCGGCCGCCCCCCCTTGTACCCTGTTCCTGTTCGGCGCCAATGGCGACCTGGTCAAGCGCCTGCTGATGCCCGCGCTGTACAACCTCAGCCGCGACGGTTTGCTGGACCGTAACCTGCGCATCGTCGGCGTTGACCATAACCCGGCCAGCGCCGAGGACTTCGCTGCGCGCCTGCACGCGTTCATGGTCGAGCGTGACAAAGGAAGCGAGGGCAGCGCCAAGTGCCTGGACGAGAAGCTATGGGTCCGCCTGGCCAAGCGCCTGGACTATCAGACGGGCGACTTTCTCGATCCGGCCACCTACCAGGCCCTGGCCAGGCGCATCGACAAGACCCGCCACGGCAATGCCATTTTCTATCTGGCCACGTCGCCGCGCTTCTTCCCCGAGGTGGCGCAGCGCCTGGGGCAGGCCGGCCTGCTGGACGAGTCTGCCGGCGGCTTTCGCCGGGTGGTGGTTGAAAAACCGTTCGGCACCGATCTGGCCAGCGCCGAGGCGCTCAACGCCTGCCTGCTAAAGGTGATGGGCGAGCGGCAGATCTACCGCATCGACCATTACCTGGGCAAAGAGACGGTGCAGAATATTCTGGTCAGCCGCTTTTCCAACGGCTTGTTCGAATCGTTCTGGAACAACCACTACATCGACCACGTGCAGATCACCGCAGCGGAAACCGTCGGTGTCGAGACCCGTGGTGCGTTCTATGACAGCACCGGCGCCCTGCGCGACATGGTGCCCAACCACCTGTTCCAGTTGCTGGCGATGGTGGCCATGGAGCCGCCGGCCGCGTTCGGCGCCGATGCGGTGCGCGGTGAAAAGGCCAAGGTGGTCGGTGCTATTCGCCCATGGTCGGCAAAAATGGCCCTGAAGAACTCCGTGCGAGGCCAGTACAGCGCTGGCAAGCAGGGGCGCAAGCCGTTGCCAGGCTACCGTCAGGAGGCCAACGTCGCGCCGGATAGCCAGACCGAGACCTACGTGGCGCTGAAGGTGATGATCGACAACTGGCGCTGGGCCGGCGTGCCATTTTACCTGCGCACCGGCAAGCGCATGAGCGTGCGTGACACCGAGATTGCCATCTGCTTCAAGCCCGCACCGTATGCGCAGTTTCGCGAGTCGGAGCTGGAACGGCCCAAACCCAACTACCTGAAAATCCAGATCCAGCCCAATGAAGGCATGTGGTTCGACCTGCAAGCCAAACGGCCCGGGCCAGAGCTGGTGATGGAGAATGTCGAGTTGGGTTTTGCCTACAAGGACTTCTTCAAGATGACCCCGGCCACTGGCTACGAGACGCTGATCTATGACTGCCTGACCGGTGACCAGACCCTGTTCCAGCGGGCTGACAACATCGAAAACGGCTGGCGAGCGGTGCAGCCGTTTCTCGATGCCTGGGCCCAGGGCGGCGAAGTGCATGAGTACTCGGCTGGCGAAGATGGGCCTGAGGCCGGCAATGAATTGCTGACCCGCGACAAGCGGGAGTGGCACCGGTTGGGGTGAGAGGTTTGCAAGCCTGTGCCGGCCCTTTCGCGGGCAAGCCCGCGCCTGCAGGGCATTCCATTCCCTCAGGCACCTGCGAAGAGGCCAGCACAGGCAACCACTCAAAGGAGACTCAATGCCTGCCCACATCGAAGACTACGCCCTGCTGGGCAACTGCCGCAGTGCGGCGCTGGTCAGTCGCGATGGCGCGCTGGACTGGCTGTGCCTGCCACGCTTCGACGCCCCCGCCGTGTTCGCGGCCCTGCTGGGCAACGAAGAAAATGGCCGCTGGCGCCTGGCCCCTTGCGACCCGGTAACGCACAGCAGCCGCCAATACCTGGGCGACACCCTGGTGCTGGAAACCACCTGGGTCACCGCCAGCGGTCGTGCCCGGGTGCTCGACTTCATGCCCTTGGGCGAAGTCAATTCGGTGGTGCGCATCGTCGAAGGCTTGTCTGGCGAAACCCATTTCGAAATGGACCTGGTCATGCGCTTCGACTACGGCCGCAGCGTGCCCTGGGTGGAACGGCTCGACCCACTGACCCTCAGTGCCGTCGCCGGCCCTGACCGGTTGATCCTGTGCAGCACCGTGCCCCCGCAAGCCCGCGACCACCATACCGGCTGCCGCTTTCGCGTCAGCACGGGCCAGCGCCAAGTCTTCAGCCTGCGTCACCAGCCCTCGCACTTGCCGGTGCAGCCTGACTGCAACATCGACCACGCCCTGGCAAACACCTGTGAGCAATGGCAGGCCTTCGCCGACCGCTGCCCGCAGGTAGGGCCATATACCGCCCTGGTGCGTCGGTCGCTGCTCACCCTCAAGGCCATGACCTACGCCCCCACCGGCGGTATTGTCGCTGCCGTCACCACGTCGTTGCCTGAGCGTGTGGGGGGCGAGCGCAATTGGGACTACCGCTTCTGTTGGCTGCGCGACGCGACCATGACCCTGCTGGCCTTCATGAACCTTGGCTACTTCGACGAGGCCCAGGCCTGGCGCGAGTGGCTGCTGCGCTCGGTGGCCGGCAACCCTGAGCAGATGCAGATCATGTATGGCCTGGCTGGCGAGCGTGACCTGCAGGAGTACACCTTGCCGTGGTTGGCCGGTTATGAACATTCACAGCCGGTGCGGGTGGGCAACGCCGCCTCGGCGCAGACACAACTGGACATCTATGGCGAACTGGCCGATGCGATGACTCAGGCGATCAGGGGCGGGTTGCCCCGTCACCCGCGCAGCGCCGCCATTTCGCGCTTGATATTGCCTTATGTCGAACGCATCTGGCGCGAGCCGGACGAGGGCATCTGGGAAGTGCGTGGCGGCCGGCAGCAGTTCGTGCACTCCAAGGTGATGGCCTGGGTCGCCTTCGACCGCGCCGCAGGGCTGGCCGACACTACGGAAGAAGGCCGCGAGCGCGGGCAGCATTATCGCCAGGTGGCGGACGAGATTCACCGCGACGTGTGCGAGCACGGCCTGGACCCCAGCGGCCGGTTCTTCGTCCAGGCCTATGGTTCGACCGAAATGGACGCCAGCCTGTTGCAGATCGCCCTGACCGGCTTCCTGCCGGCGGATGACCCACGCTTCATGCGCACCCTCGAACAGATCGAACAGCGTCTGATGAAGAACGGCCTGCTGCTGCGCTATGACAGTGACAGCTGCAGCGACGGCCTGACGCCGGGAGAGGGCACCTTCCTGGTGTGTTCGTTCTGGCTGGCTGACGTTTATGTATTGCTGGGGCGCCAGGCCAAAGCCGAAGCGCTGTACCAACACCTGACCGGCCTGTGCAACGACCTCGGCCTGCTGGCCGAACAGTACGACTCGGCCAGCCAGCGCATGCTCGGCAACTTCCCCCAGGCCTTCAGCCAGATAGGCATCATCAACACTGCGCTGAATCTGCACCGCGCACAGTGCCCGGCGCGCGACCGGGCGCGTTGTGGGTAGCGAATGAGTAGGGCGACTGCCTTGACCGGAGTAGACTAGGCCAAACCCTTTCGGCACGGAGCATACATGGGCATTCGCGGTACTGACCGGCAGATCGACAATATCGAGTTCAATGTCAGCGACATCTCACGGAGCAAGGCCTTCTATGGCAGTGTGTTTGGCTGGGCGTTCACCGACTACGGGCCGACTTACACCGAGTTCAGCGATGGCCGGTTGACGGGGGGCTTCACCACAGGTGAGCCGGTACGCCCGGGCGGGCCGCTGGTCATCCTGTACGCTGACGACCTGGAGGCCACGCAGCAGCGGATCGAAGCTGCCGGGGCGAAAATCAGCCGGGCGACCTTTGCCTTCCCCGGCGGGCGGCGCTTTCATTTCATCGACCCGGACGGTTATGAGCTGGCGGTGTGGACGGCCCAAGCCTGATGGCCAATCACAAGATCGAAATCCGCCGACGCAATATCGAAAAAATCCTGCAAGCGGCGGAAAAGGTGTTTGCCGAGAAGGGCTACGGCGCCACCTCCATGGGGGATATCGCCGAACAGGCGGCGTTGCCACGCTCCAACCTGCATTATTACTTCAGCACCAAGGACGAGCTGTTCCGCGCGGTGCTGCAGGACCTGCTGGATGTGTGGAAGCAGGACGCCCTGTGCTTCGAGAACTTCGACGACCCGCGTGTGGTGCTGACCAGCTACATCCGGGCAAAGATGGGCCATTCGCGCTCGCGGCCGCTGGGCTCGAAAATCTGGGCCGAAGAGATGCTGCACGGGGCGCCGGTGCTGGGGGTGAACCTCGACGAAAGCCTGGTGCCCTGGGCGAAGATGAAAGAAGCCAAGATCCGCTGCTGGGTGGAAGAGGGGCGTATTCTGCCGGTAGAGCCTTCGGCGTTGCTGTACATGATCTGGGCGTCTACCCAGCACTATGCTGACTTTGGTTACCAGGTGCAGTTGCTCAACGGCGGCGAGGCGCTGTCTGACATGGCCTTCGAGAATGCGGTGCAGACGGTGACCAGCGTGATCTTGCGGGGAATAGGGCTGGAGCCGTGATCCGGCATTCCAGGTGGACGTGGTCTTTTTGTGGGAGCGGCCTTGTGTCGCGATTGGGCCGCGAAGCGGCCCCTCGATGTCTGTATCGCGGCAAAGACTGCTGGGGCCGCTGTGCGGCCCAATCGCGACACAAGGCCGCTCCCACAGGGGCCGCGTCAGCTGTTCAGGCGGTGACCCGCTTCAACTGGCCTCACGGTAGGGGTTACGCGGATCCTGCGTCCAGTTCAGGTACGGCTTGCCGGTGTCCTGCGCCTCCATTTCGATGCAGTTTTCCACCGGGCAGGTGATCTGGCACAGGTTGCAGCCTACGCATTCCTCTTCGATCACACTGTAGGCATGCGTGCCGTCAGCCTTCAGCGTGCTGGCAATCGCCTGGTGCGAGGTGTCCTCGCACGCAATGTGGCAGCGCCCGCAGCCAATGCACGCCTCCTGGTCAATGTGCGCGACCGACTTGTAGTTGATGTCCAGGTATTTCCAGTCGGTGGTATGCCCCACCGCCTGCCCGCGAAACGCTTCGATAGTGGGGTGCCCATGCTGGTCCATCCAGCGTGCCAGGCCGTCCTGCATGTCCTCGACGATACGGAAGCCATGCAGCATCGCCGCCGTGCACACCTGCACGGCGCCACTGCCCAGGGCCATGAACTCGGCGGCGTCACGCCAGTTGCCGATGCCGCCAATGCCACAAATCGGCAAGCCCCGCGTTTCCGGGTCGCGGGCGATTTCCGCCACCATGTTCAAGGCGATCGGCTTCACTGCCGAACCGCAGTAACCGCCATGGGTGCTCTGGTCTCCGACAATCGGGTGGGCCACCATGCGGTCCAGGTCGACGCTGGTGATGGAGTTGATGGTGTTGATCAACGACACCGCATCGGCCCCGCCCCGGTGCGCGGCGCGGGCCGACTGGCGGATATCGGTGATGTTCGGCGTAAGCTTCACGATCACCGGCAGCGCGCAGTACGTCTTGCACCAGCGGGTGACCATTTCCACATATTCCGGCACCTGGCCGACGGCCGCCCCCATGCCGCGTTCCGGCATACCGTGCGGGCAACCGAAGTTCAGCTCGATGCCATCGGCACCGGTGGCTTCCACCAGCGGCAGGATGAACTTCCACGACTCCTCTATGCACGGCACCATCAGCGAGACGATCAATGCGCGGTCGGGCCAGTCCTTCTTCACCTGGGTGATTTCACGCAGGTTGATGTCCAGTGAGCGGTCGGTGATCAACTCGATATTGTTGATCCCCTGTACCTGACGGTTGGGGCCATAGTGCGCCGAGTAGCGCGACGACACGTTGACCGCCGCAGGGTCTTCGCCCAGGGTCTTCCAGACCACGCCGCCCCAGCCGGCCTCGAAGGCGCGGACCACGTTGTAGGCCTTGTCGGTTGGCGGTGCGGAGGCCAGCCAGAAGGGGTTGGGTGCCTTGATGCCGGCAAATACGATAGACAAGTCGGCCATTTACGCTGCCTCCACGTTGAGCATGAGTTGGGCATGGATGGCTTCGGCGGCCAGCTTGCCGTGTTGCACGGCCTGCACGGTAAGGTCCTGCCCCAGTGCGGTGCAGTCGCCGCCTGCGTACACGCCCGGCAGGCTGGTCTGCAGGTTTTCGTCCACGCGGATGCGCTCACCCTCGCGGGCCAGTTGCGCAGCCACCGGGTCGGCGAGGCTGGCATCGTCGAAGCGCTGGCCAATGGCCTTGAAGATGGCGTCCGCAGCCAGCTCGAAGGTTTCGCCGGTATCGCGCAGGCGGCCTTCCGCCAGCTCGGTGCGGGCAAAGCGCATGCCGCGGACCCTGCCGGCGTCATCCAGCAGCACGGCATCAGGGCGGGCCCAGGTGTGCAGGCGTACCTGGTTGGCCTTGGCAATGTCCTGCTCGTGGCCGGTAGCGCCCATGTCGGCGTGGCCACGGCGGTACACCAGGTTGACGTCGCGGGCCCCCAGACGGCTCATCTGCACAGCCATGTCGATGGCCGTGTTGCCAGCACCGATCACCAGGCAGCGGTCGGCCAACGGTAGCTGGCTCAGGTCATCGGCCTGGCGTAGCTCACGGATGTACTCGGTGGCGGCGAGCACGCCGGGTGCTTCCTCGTCGGGCAGCCCTAGCTGGCGCACGGCATTCAGGCCGAGGCCCAGGAACACCGCGTCGTACTGATCGCGCAGTTCGCCCAGGCTGAGGTTGCCACCCAGGCGCTGGCCATGGCGGACTTCGATACCGCCAATGCCCAACAAGAAATCCACTTCACGCTGGGCATAGTCGTCTACCAGCTTGTAGCGGGCGATGCCGTACTCGTTGAGGCCACCGGCTTTGTCGCAGGCCTCGAACACCACCACGTCATGCCCGTGCATGGCCAGGCGGTGGGCGCAGGACAGCCCTGCCGGGCCGGCGCCCACCACGGCGATACGCTTGCCGGTGGCTGCCGAGCGCTTGAACGGGTGTGCGCTGAACTGGGCGTTGTCCAGGGCGTAACGCTGCAACTGGCCGATCAGCACCGGCGCGCATTCCTGGGCATTGTTGCGCACGCAGGCTTGCTGGCAGAGGATTTCGGTGGGGCACACGCGGGCGCAACTACCGCCCAGAATGTTGGCCGAAAGAATGCGCTCGGCGGCGCCTTGCAGGTTTTCGTCACTGATGCGATGTATGAACGAGGGGATGTCGATCTCGCTAGGGCAAGCGTTGACGCAGGGGGCGTCGTAGCAGTACAGGCAGCGTGCACTTTCCAGGGCGGCCTGGCGCGCGGTGAGGGGTGGGGCCAGGTCGCTGAAGCGCTCGGCCAACTGGTCGGCGCCGGCCCGGGGGCGCGGCAAATGGTTCAGGGCGTTGGTCACGGTTGTAGCCTCTCTATTTTTTTTGGTGCAGGCGACAGGTACTGCGGTCGATTCTGGGGCCGCTCCCACAGGCGATCGCGGTCCTTGTGGGAGCAACTGTCTTGCTCAATTTCTAAAAGCTGGCGCGATCCCTGTGGGAGCGGCCTTGCGTCGCGATGGGCTGCACAGCAGCCCCAATGGCTTCAGCGCTGAACAGGCATCGGCCGCTGATGCTCGGCCCGGCGCCCCAGCACCTCATACACCGACGGGTACGCCGGCCGTTCCACATACCGCCCCGCGCCCGGCTCGGCGCGCAGGTCGCCATCGGCCCAGAGCACCTTGCCCTGGCTGATGGTGTGGCTTGGGATGCCGCGCACGGTGCGGCCTTCGAAGATGTTGAAGTCCACCTGCTGGTGGTGGGTTTTGGCGGAGATGGTGCGGGTGCCCTGCGGGTCCCACAGCACCAGGTCGGCATCGGCACCCACGCGGATAGCGCCCTTGCGCGGGAACAGGTTGAAGATTTTCGCCGTGTTGGTAGAGGTCAGCGCGACGAATTCGTGCATCGACAGACGCCCGCTGTTGACCCCGGCATCCCACAGTACTGCCATGCGGTCTTCGATGCCGGCGGTGCCGTTGGGGATGCGGCTGAAGTCGTCGCGGCCCATGGCTTTCTGCTCGGCGCAGAAGCAGCAGTGGTCGGTGGCGGTGGTGTGCAGGTTGCCCGACTGCAAGCCGCGCCACAGCGCCTCCTGGTGCTCGCGTGGGCGGAACGGCGGGCTCATCACATAACCGGCGGCGGTGGCCCAGTCCGGGTCACGGTAGACACTGTCGTCCAGCAGCAGGTGACCGGGCAGCACCTCGCCATACACCGGCTGGCCCTTGCCTCGGGCATAGGTGATTTCATCCAGTGCCTCGCGGCTGGAAATGTGCACCAGGTACAACGGTGTGCCGAGGGTTTCGGCAATGCGGATGGCGCGGCTGGCCGCTTCACCTTCAACCTGCGAGGGGCGCGACAGCGGGTGGGCTTCCGGCCCGGTCATGCCCTGGGCGAGCAGTTTTTTCTGCAAGTGGTACACCAGCTCGCCGTTTTCGGCATGCACGGTGGGCACCGCACCCAGTTGCAGGCAACGCTCGAAGCTGGCCACCAGGGTATCGTCGGCGGCCATGATTGCATTTTTGTAGGCCATGAAATGCTTGAAGCTGTTCACCCCGTGCTTGGCCACCAGCTCGCCCATCTCTTCGGCCACCTGCTCGCTCCACCAGGTGATGGCGACGTGGAAGCCATAGTCGCTGGCGCTTTTCTGCGCCCAGCCACGCCAGGTGTGGAAGGCCTCCAGCAACGACTGCTGCGGGTTGGGAATGACGAAGTCGATGATCGAGGTGGTGCCGCCAGCCAGGCCCGCAGCGGTGCCGCTGAAGAAGTCCTCACTGGCCACCGTGCCCATGAACGGCAACTGCATGTGGGTGTGAGGGTCGATGCCGCCGGGCATCAGGTACTGGCCGCTGCCGTCGAGGATCTCGCAGTCGGTGGGCGGTTCGAGGTTTTGCCCGATGGCACGGATCAGGCCATCGGCACACAGGACATCGGCGGGATATCGCTCTTCGTGGGTAACCACGGTGGCGCCACGGATCAACAGGGACATGCCGTTTTCCTCGCAGGCTGACCGGTCTTGGCCGGTTCTTTGCATTGTCATGGATGCCAGGGCGGGCAGGGCGGTCAATCCTGTCAGGCCTGACAAGATTCGAGGCTAGATGCTGATTCTGGATTCAGCAAGAAAATTTTCCCATTAAATTTGTGGTTTTTAAGTTGTTGATAAAAAAAGGAAAAAATTAACGCGCGAATGGGCGACGGGGTTTTCAGGGTATTTGACTAACTTGACAAGATGAAAATCTGGTCGAGATTTCTAAGCACAATTCCGCGTGCGAACTCCGGTCATCGAATCAGCCTGATGAGCGAAAAATAGAAGAAAAACTGGAGAAGGGCCTATGCAACAGAGCAGATCGGAAGTGGTCGAGCAAGATGGCCTGTTCGAGCTGTCCGAGGGCAGCGATGTTCTCGACAGCCCGCGCTACAACCCCGACATAGCACCGACCAAGGTGCACCAGCGCACCTGGAACAAATGGCACATCACCGCCCTGTGGGTGGGGATGTCCATCTGCGTACCCACCTACACCCTCGGCGGTGTCCTTACCGCCTACTTCGGCCTCAGTGTTGGCGAAGCGCTGCTGGCGATCCTGCTGGCCAACGTTATCGTGCTGATACCGCTTACCCTCAATGCCTTTCCCGGTACCAAGTACGGCATCCCGTTTCCGGTGCTGCTGCGTTCGTCGTTCGGCATTCTTGGCTCCAACGTACCGTGCCTGATCCGCGCGGTGGTTGCCTGTGGGTGGTTCGGTATTCAGACCATGTTCGGCGGGCTGGCCATTCACCTGTTCCTGGGGTCGGTGTTCGACGGCTGGAAGGCGCTGGGCGGGACAGGCGAGGTGATTGGCTTCATGATCTTCTGGTGCCTGAACCTGTGGGTGGTGCTGCGCGGCGCCGAGTCGATCAAGTGGCTGGAAACGCTGTCGGCACCGCTGCTGGTGGCAGTGGGCGTCGGTCTGCTGTTCTGGGCCTTGCCGCACATGTCGATGACCGAACTGTTGGCACAGCCGCCCAAGCGCCCAGAAGGGGCGAGCGTGGTCAGTTACTTCTGCGCCGGGCTTACGGCCATGGTCGGCTTCTGGGCCACACTGTCTCTGAACATTCCCGACTTCAGCCGCTACGCCCGCAGCCAGAAGGACCAGATTCTCGGGCAGATCTTCGGCTTGCCGCTGACCATGTTCCTGTTCGCTGCGCTGGGTGTGGTGCTGACCGCCGCTTCGGCGTCGCTGGTGGGCGAGACGGTGTCCGACCCGGTCACCCTGATCGGCAAGATTCAAAGCCCGTTCTGGGTGGCCCTGGCCATGGCGCTGATCGTGATTGCCACGCTGTCGACCAACACCGCGGCGAACATCGTGTCGCCCACCAATGACTTCCAGAACATTGCCCCACGCCTGATCGGCCGAAGCCGCGCGGTATGGCTGACCGGCTTTATCGGCCTGGCGCTGATGGGGCATGAACTGCTGAAGAAACTGGGCCTGATTGTCTCCGACCTTAGCCTGGAGAGCGTGTATTCCAACTGGCTGCTGGGCTATTCCAGCTTGTTGGGGCCCATTGCCGGCATCATGGTGGTGGACTACTTCCTGATCCGGCGGCAGAAGCTGGACCTGGCCGGGCTATACCGCGACGACGTGTATCCCGCGTGGAACTGGGCCGGTTTTGCCGCCTTCGCCTTGCCAGTAGGGCTGACGGTAATGGCGATTGGCAACAGCAGTTTCAGCTGGTTCTACGACTATGGCTGGTTCACCGGCTCGTTGCTGGGCGGTGCACTGTACGCCGCGCTTGGCGGTTTGGCGGCACGCAACCCGGTGCGGTTGGTCAAACCCTTGCCTTGAGGCCTCGAAGAGGCCCGTACAAACAATAAGAAGCCTGAAGGAGAAGCCCGTGACCCCCGTCAAAGAGATCCTGAAGACCAACGCCCGTCACGTCGACAGCACCCGCCTGTGGCAGTCGCTGATGGACCTGGCCCGGCTCGGCGCCACTGCCAAGGGCGGTGTCTGCCGCCTGGCCTTGACCGACCTCGACCGCCAGGCCCGCGATCTGTTCGTGCAGTGGTGCGAGGCGGCCGGTTGCTCGGTCAGCATCGACGCTGTCGGCAACATATTCGCCCGCCGTCCGGGCCGTAACCCCAAGCTGCCGCCGGTGATGACCGGTAGCCATATCGACACCCAGCCCACCGGCGGCAAGTTCGATGGCTGCTTCGGGGTGATGGCCGGGCTGGAGGTGATCCGTACCCTCAACGACCTGGGCGTGGAAACCGACGCGCCGCTCGAAGTGGTGGTGTGGACCAACGAAGAAGGCTCGCGTTTTGCGCCGTGCATGATGGGTTCAGGGGTGTTCGCCGGCAAGTTCACCCTGGAAGACACCCTGGCCAAGCGCGATGCCCAGGGTGTCAGCGTTGGCGAAGCGTTGAACACCATTGGCTACGCCGGTCCGCGTGCCGTGTCGGGGCACCCGGTGGGGGCGTATTTCGAAGCGCATATCGAGCAGGGTCCTATCCTTGAGGACCAGGCCAAGACCATCGGCGTGGTCCTCGGCGCGCTGGGCCAGAAGTGGTTCGACCTGACCCTGCGCGGTGTTGAAGCCCATGCCGGCCCTACGCCGATGCACCTGCGCAAGGACGCCCTGGTGGGGGCAGCCGCTGTGGTAGAGGCGGTCAACCGCACGGCGCTTGCCCACCAGCCCCACGCTTGTGGCACGGTGGGTTGCCTTCAGGCGTACCCGGGCTCGCGTAACGTGATCCCGGGCGAAGTGCGCATGACCCTCGACTTCCGCCACCTGGAGGGCGAGCAGTTGAATGCGATGATTGCCGATGTGCGCGGGGTGATCGAGGCGACCTGTGCCAAGCATGGCCTGAGCCATGAGCTGGTGCCCACGGCAGACTTCCCGGCACTTTACTTCGACAAAGGCTGTGTCGACGCCGTACGCGAGTCGGCCAAGGCGTTGGGCCTGCCGCACATGGACATCGTCAGTGGCGCGGGGCATGACGCGATCTTCCTGGCCGAGCTGGGGCCGGCGGGGATGATTTTCGTGCCGTGCGAAAACGGCATCAGCCATAACGAGATCGAGAACGCCACGCCCGATGACCTGGCGGCGGGCTGCGCGGTGTTGTTGCGGGCGATGCTGGCAGCGTCGGAGGCAATTGCCAGCGGGCGCCTGGCGGCCTAGGCACTGGCCTCAAGACGGCCGTTACGGCCAAGGTGATAGCGCTGCAGGTCCTGCGCCAGGGTCAACTGCCCGCTGTAATGGGCGAGGGCCTCGTCGCGCACGGTGTCGATGTGCGGGCTGCGCCGTGGGTCGTTCTGGTAGCGGGCGCTGAAATGCGTCAGTACCAGGTTGCGTACGCCAGCGGCCTCGGCAAAGCGTGCCACCTCAGCGGCGGTGCTGTGGCCGAACGTGCCCCCGGTGCGTTCGACCACCGCCTGGGTGAAGGTGGCTTCGTGCACCAGTACATCCGCACCCCTGGCGACGGCTGCCAGCAGCTCTGGTTTGTCGTTGTCCCCGCACACGATCACCCGCTGGGGCGGACGCGAAGGGCGCAGGTAGTCGTTGCCGTTCAGCAGTTGCCCATTGAACGTCACGGTCAACCCCTTGGCCAGCTCGCCCCACAGCGGACCACGCGGTATGCCCTCGGCGTCCAGGCGCTGGATGTCCAGGCGTGGCTCAGGGTTGATTTCGGTGAATACGAAACCCACGCTGGGCACCCGGTGCGACAGTTGCACGGTGGTCACCTGCAGGGTCTCGCTGCGCCATGCGATCAGCTCTTCCAAGGGCAACAGGCGCAGCTCGAACGGCAGGAAGGTGTCGCTGGCAACCAGGCCCTGGCGTACCCAATCGTGCAGCGCAGCGGGCAAGATCACTTCCAGCGGCTGCGTGCGCCCGCTCATGCCCGCGCTGGCCAGCAGGCCGGGCAGGCCGAAGCAATGGTCACCATGCACGTGGGTGATGAAGATCGCGCGCAGGTCGCGGATCGAAAGCGGGGTGTGCAGCAGGCGGTGCTGGGTGCCTTCGCCGCAATCGACCAGATACCAGTGGCTGCCACTGGCTTCAATCACGGCTGTGGCGCTGACATTGCGTGCCTTGGTGGGCACCCCGGCGGAGGTGCCGAGGAACAGCAGGTCCATGCTCAGGCTCCTGTTTCAGGCCAGAAGCGGCCAAGGTGATACGGGGCGCACACCTTAGCCGGATTGCCACCCGCCGTCGACGGCCCGCTAGTTATCCTGTCGCCAGATGAGCTTGCTGGTGTCATACCCTTGCTCTCGGGCGATTGTCAGCAGTTGCTCGCGCTGCTGGTCGGTGACCGCTGGCGTGCGCGAAAGCAGCCACAGGTACTCGCGGTTGGGGTGGCCGACCAGTGCCACGCGGTAGTCCTTGTCGTGGTACAGCACCCAGTACTCGCCCTTGGTCAGGCCCGGTGCCAGGCGGCTGAACCAGTTGTCGAAGCGCACCCACAGCTTGTCGGTACTGCCCGGTTGCTGAGCCTCGGCGATGCCCTTGGCTTCATTCCACTGGCCGTCCTTTTCCTGGCAGCGGTTGGTTACATCGATACGGCCGTCCTCGCGCAAGCCATAGCGCGCCTCGGACTTCACGCAGTTACGCTGGAAGAACATCGGCAGTCGCGCCAGTTCATACCAAGTGCCCTGGTAGCGTTGCAAGTCGACCTGCTGGGTGCGCGGCGGTGCCGGGTGATCGTTGCCGGCGCAGCCGAGCAGGGCCAGGGTCATGCAGGAAAGCAGCAGTGTAGTGCGCAGCGCCATGGGTGACCTCCTTGGAGCGGATGGGGCGTACCTGTGTTTCGACGCCTGTGCGGGGAAAAAGTTGTAGGCGATATTGCCTGCGGGTAAACCCGTGCAGGAGCGGGTTTACCCGCGAAAGGGCCCGCACAGGTCCGCACAGGCCTGCCTCACAGCCAGTACGTCACCGCCCACCATCCCAACCCGCCCATCACCACGGTATAGGGCAGCGCCATCCACACCATCCGCCCATACGACAGCCGGATCAGCGGCGCAATGGCCGAGGTCAGCAGGAACAGGAACGCCGCCTGCCCGTTCGGCGTCGCCACGCTTGGCAGGTTGGTGCCGGTGTTGATCGCCACCGCCAGTGTTTCGAAATGCTCGCGGCTCATGCTGCCGTTGAGAAATGCCTGCTTCACTTCGGTGATGTAGATGGTGGCAACGAACACATTGTCGCTGATCGCCGACAGCAAACCGTTGGCCAGATACAGCATGCCCGGTTGCTGTTCGGCCGGCAGCGTCAGCACCCAGCTGATCAATGGGCTGAACAATTGTTGCTGATGAATCACCGCGACCACGGCAAAGAACACCACCAACAGCGAAGTGAATGGCATGGCGTCCTGGAAGGCACGGCCCAGGCGGTGCTCGTCGGTGATGCCGGTGAAGGCCGTGATCAGTACGATCACCATCAGGCCGATCAGGCCGACCTCGGCCACATGCAGCCCCAGGCAGATGATCAGGATCAGGGCAGCAAGCCCTTGTACCCACAGCGCGATGCGCTGGGCCTGGGTACGTGCGGCATCGTCCTCGGCGGCATAGGCAGCCAGTACCTGGCGCACTGTCTCAGGCATCAGCGTGCCGTAGCCGAACAGGCGCAGCTTCTCCAGCAACACGCAGGTCAGCAGGCCGGCACCCAGCACCGGTATCGACACGGGCGCCACCTTGAGGAAGAAGTCAGCGAAGTGCCAGCCCATCTCGTGGCCGATCAGCAGGTTCTGCGGCTCGCCCACCAGCGTGCACACGCCACCCAGGGCGGTACCCACTGCGCCGTGCATCAGCAAGCTGCGCAGGAACGCGCGGAACTGGTTCAGGTCGTCACGGTGTAACTGCGCCACTTGCTGGTCGCTGTCCAGTGCGCTGTCTTCACGCGGGTTGGCGCCGGACGCCACGCGATGGTAGACCGCATAAAAGCCGACCGCGGCGCTGATGATCACGGCCGTCACCGTCAGCGCATCGAGAAACGCCGAAAGGAATGCCGACAGTACGCAGAACAGTAGCGACAGCATGGCTTTCGAGCGCACACCCAGCAGAATGCGCGAGAACAGGAACAGCAGCAGTTCCTTCATGAAATGGATACCGGCGACCATGAACATCAGCAGCAGGATTACCGGGAAGTTGTGCTGCAGTTCTTCGTACAGTGCCTGCGGCGTGGTCATCTGCAACAGCAGGGCTTCGATCAGCAACAATCCGCCGGGCATCAGCGGGTAGCACTTCAGCGCCATGCCCAGGGTGAAGATGAACTCGATTACCAGCGCCCACCCGGCTGCAGCCGGGCCAATGGTTGCCAGCAGAAGCGGATTGAGCACCAGGAACAGGCAGATGACCGCTTTGTACCAAAGCGGCGACTGGCCCAGGAAACCGTGAGCGAGGGCGCCGGTCAGGGAGCGCGACATGAATATGTATCCTTATGATTCAGCGATGGCGCACGGTGCCGGATCATTGCGCCTTAGGCAAGGCATACAGTCCCGTTTTTGGCACAAGTACGGTCATCGGCATGAGTTAACATCCGGGCCATGAACCTTTCACCCTCAGGAGTGCCGCCCGTGACCGAGTACAGTGCATTCAAGGTCGAACTGACCGACAGCGTCGCCCATGTTCAGATCAATCGCCCAGAGAAGGTCAACGCGATGAATGCGGCCTTCTGGGAGGAAATCGTCGACATCTTCCAGTGGATCGATGACACCGATGCCGTGCGCGCGGTGGTGATCAGCGGCGCTGGCAAGCATTTTTCCGCCGGTATCGACCTGATGATGCTGGCCTCGCTGGCCGGGCAGATGGGCAAGGACGTGGGCCGCAATGCACGCTTCCTGCGCAAGACCATCCAGCGGTTGCAGGCCTCGTTCACCGCTGTGGACACGTGCCGCAAACCCGTACTGGCGGCCGTGCAAGGCTACTGCATCGGCGGCGCCATCGACCTCATCTCGGCGTGCGACATGCGCTACTGCAGCAGTGACGCGCAGTTCTCGATCAAGGAAATCGACATGGGTATGGCGGCCGATGTTGGCACATTGCAACGTTTGCCACGCATCATTGGCGACGGCATCATGCGGGAGCTGGCGTTTACCGGGCGCAATGTCGAGGCCGACGAGGCGCTGCGCATCGGCCTGGTCAACCGAGTCTATGATGATCAGGCCGCACTGATGGACGGCGTCTTTGCCATCGCCCGCGAGATTGCCGCAAAATCGCCGATCGCTGTGGCCGGCACCAAGGAAATGCTCAGCTACATGCGTGACCATCGCATCGACGATGGCCTGGACTACATTGCCACCTGGAACGCCGCAATGCTGCAGTCCGAAGACCTGCGCGTGGCTGTGGCGGCGCACATGAGCAAACAGAAACCGACGTTCGCCGACTGATCGGGCCGGGGGACGCGCAGTAAAGGAACCCCCGACATGTCAGCACGCTGGACTACTGCAGTACTCGACCCACAGATGACCGGGGGGCTGGCCGTGGCCCGCAGCCCTGAAGGGTTTCTGGTGGACGCCAACGGCGCGCTGTTCCCCCGCGACTGGCTCAAGCGCCAGGACCTCGACGTGCTGTGCGAGCACGGCATCGGTCACTTTGACGGCCAGCCGGTGTTCCTGCTGGAACTGCGCAGCGCCACTGATGTGCCTGGCTGCAGCTGGCGCGGCCTGCGTGCGTTTATGCTCGAAGGCGACTTCGACACCTACAAGGTGCTGGGCTATGCCGCACAAATCGGTACCTGGGCGCGCGAGCATCGCTTCTGCGGCAGTTGCGGCCAGGCGATGACGCAAATTCGCTGGGAGCGGGCGATGTACTGCCAGCCCTGCGACCTGCGCAGCTATCCGCGCATTTCACCCAGCATGATCGTGCTGGTGACCCGCGGTGATGAAATCCTGCTGGCGCGTTCGCCACGCTTCGTTACCGGGGTGTACAGCACCTTGGCAGGTTTTGCCGAGCCGGGTGAATCGGCCGAAGACTGCCTGGTGCGCGAAGTGCGCGAAGAAGTGGCGGTGGAGGTGCGGAACATCCAGTACGTCGGCAGCCAGTGCTGGCCGTTCCCGCATTCGATGATGCTGGGTTTCCATGCCGAGTATGCGGGGGGCGAGATTGTCATGCAGCCGGACGAGATCGAGGACGCCAAGTGGTTCAGCGTCCACGACCTGCCGCCGCTGCCGGCCGGGCGGTCCATCGCCCGGTACCTGATCGACCTGTATGTTGCGCGGCGCCTGGGCCTTGATATCCCTGCTTTCCCGTCCTAGCTGCAGTGAGAAGTGTTCTCCGACCCTCACCGACAGGCCCTTGCACAGGCCGACGATGTAGTCCACCTGCCCGGAAATGATGAACACCGTCAGCGCCGAAATGTTGCTGACAAAGTTCATGCTACGCGCCACGTCGTTGGCGCGTACCAGGTCGATAGGTATTCAGGAAATCGTTATTCTGATAACTGGTATATGCGCGGGAAATTTGCTGTCGCTTGGGGGGAACCCCCTGCGGCACCTCTGATATTAATTGTTGGCCAAAAAGGGTTGGGGAGACCTAAGCTATCTGGGCTAGTTTCGGAATACGGCGGTGGTGGAAGACCTTGATTTTGTGAAAGAGCAGCAGCTAATTCGTGCGGGGTCAATCCAGACTGTAGTTCTGAAAGCCTGCTGCCAGTGGCTTCGATCTTAGCGGTGACATACTGTAATCGCTTTACCAGCTTTGGGAGGAGGTTATGCGATCGAAGTTGTGCTGCTTCTGGTATGTCGCGCTCAAGCTGAGCCTTTTCTGCCAGTCGTTTTGGTAGCTTTTTCGCCATTTTAACATCCCAGCCAGTTGCCTTGCTGCTGAAACGCCACCCCGAGTACTTTTGCAGTTCTGGATGGTCGTGAGCGGCTATTATCTCTGTCATCGTATAAGCAGGTTCGGGGCGACTGAACAGTTTCTTGATCCAATTCTGGCCTGAATGATCTAGCCTGTTTATTGGGTCGGCAGAGCAATAGGCGTAGGCGTTTATGCCTCCTTTGCTAAAAGGGCTTAGGCTGTCGGGAGAGAGGAACCTCATCAAATTCGGGTTATAAGTACGCTTGCCGTTTCCCAGTAGGTAGCAGCCTGTCCATAGGTCGCGAGGTGCTCCCGTGAAACCCAGTACGTAAATATTCCCTGGCTTAGCTGAGGCTCCATAGCAGGTATATTGGAAGGAAATAACCTTGCTTTGCATTTAGATATTTCCGTTGATGAGAGGCGTCATATATTTACAATTCCTTGCGCCCCCCCTCAACTGGCATAAATGATAGTACGGCTGATGGGCCTCATGATCGGGTACAAAGGTTCAGGCCTGCCCGAACCAGTGTTGCCACGCTAGGCGCACGGTCAACGCCAGCACCACGGTGATGAACACTGGGCGGATGAACTTGCTGCCGCCGCTGATCGCCGTGCGTGCGCCGAAAAAGGCGCCGACCATGACCGACAGGCCCATGCACAGGCCGACGATGTAGTCCACCTGCCCGGAAATGATGAACACCGTCAGCGCCGCGATGTTGCTGACGAAGTTCATGCTGCGCGCCACGCCGCTGGCGCGTACCAGGTCGATGGGGTACAGCAGCAGGGTACTGACCGTCCAGAACGCCCCGGTACCCGGGCCGGCTACGCCGTCGTAGAAGCCCAGGGTGAAGCCTTGCGGCACTTGCCACTTTTTCTTGATCGGTGCATCGGCATCCAGCGGCGCCTTGGGCGTGCCGCCGAACAACAGGTAGATGCCACAGGCGAAGACGATCACTGGCAGCATCTTGTTCAGCCATTCGGCTGGCATGTAATGGGCGATGACGGCGCCGAGCAACGCCCCGGTCAAGGTGGCGAACAACGCCGGGCGCCACTGCGCCGGGTGGAACAGTTTGCGTTTGTAGTAAGTGAAACCTGCAGTGGCCGAGCCGAAGGTGGAACTGAGCTTGTTGGTGCCCAGTACCAGGTGCGGTGGCATGCCGGCAGTGAGCAGGGCCGGGGTGGTGAGCAGGCCCCCGCCACCGGCGATGGCGTCGATGAAACCGGCGACGAAAGCGACCAGCGCCAGGATGAGTAGGGTTAGGGGTTCTACGGTGAGTTCGAAGGGCATGGGTTTTTGGCAGGCGGGGAGGCAAGGAGGCGGCAAAGTGCTGCACTAGAAGGGACACATGGTAATCCTGGGGAAGGTGTGTTGCCAGTGCCGGCCCTTTCGCGGGCAAGCCCGCGTAATCCCGTAGGAGCGGGTTTACCCGCGAAAGGGCCGGTACTGGCGAAAACATCAACTACGGATAAACGCCAGCAAATCCGCATTGATCACATCGGCATGGGTGGTGGGCATGCCATGCGGGTAGCCTTTGTAGGTTTTCAGCGTGCCATTGGGCAGCAGCCTGGCCGACAGTACCCCGGAATTTTCGTATGGCACGATCTGGTCATCGTCGCCGTGCATCACCAGCACCGGCTGCTGGATGCCCTTCAGGTCCTCGGTGAAATCGGTCTGGGAAAACGCCACGATGCCATCGTAATGGGCCTTTGCACTGCCGATCATGCCTTGGCGCCACCAGTTGCCGATGATGCCTTCGCTGGCTTCGACCCCTGGGCGGTTGTAGCCGTAGAACGGCCCTGTTGGCACATCCCGGTAGAACTGCGCCCGGTTGCTGGCAACCTGGGCCTGGAAACCGTCGAATACCGACTTGGGCAGGCCACCGGGGTTGCCGGGGGTTTGTACCATCAAGGGGGGGACGGCCGCGATCAGCACGGCCTTGGCCACCTTGTCTTCAGGGTGCCGGGCCATGTAGCGCACCACTTCGCCGCCGCCGGTCGAGTGGCCGACATGCACGGCGCCCTGGGTGCCCAGGTGGGCGACCACGGCGGCTACGTCGTCGGCATAGTGGTCCATGTCGTGGCCGTCCCATACCTGGCTGGAGCGGCCATGGCCCCGCCGGTCGTGGGCGACCACGCGGTAACCCTGGGCGAGGAAGAACAGCATCTGCGCGTCCCAGTCATCGGCACTGAGCGGCCAGCCGTGGTGGAAGTGGATCACCGGTGCATCGCGCGGGCCCCAGTCCTTGTAGAAAATCTGTACGCCGTCCTTCGTGGTTACATAGCTCATGGTCGTGTCTCCTGGGTGCAGGAAGCGAAGGGAGCTATTGAGAATAGGAGGGTTTTTGGCGGGTATCAGGAAGTTGTGGTGCCTGTGCGGGCCTCTTCGCGGGTGAAAGGGACCTCACAGTGTAGGAGCGGGTTCACCCGCGAAGAGGCCCGCACAGGCAATACTGATGCCCTTCAGACGCGGTCGCGCATGCGGTACCAGGCCTTTGCCGCCGCTTCCAATGGCGCAGCCAGCAGGTCGCCACCGGGGAAGCGGCCGTTGTCGATGCCTTGGTACAGCGCCAACAGGTCTTCATCGCCGAGAATGGCATCACTCACCGCCCGCGCCGCCGCCAGGGTCGGCAGTACACCATGACCGGAGAAGCCCTGCAGCCAGTAGCGCTGGCCCTCGCGGCCGACGTCCGGGGTGCGTTGCATGCTGCAATCAATATGGCCACCCCAGGCATAGTCGATGGCCACCCCGGCCAGTTGCGGGAATACCCGCTCCAGGTACGGGCGGGTGGCGCTGGCGACGTCCTTGGGAATGCCGCCCAGGTAGGTGCAGCCACCGCCGAACAGCAGGCGGTGGTCTGGGGTGAGGCGGAAGTAGTCGGGTACGAACTGGTTGTCGATCACGCAACTGTTGCGAGGTAGTAACGAATGGGCCAAGTCGGCATCCAGAGGCGCAGTGGCGACCTGGTAGGAACCGACTGGCAACAGGCGACGCGACAGGCTGCGGTCAAGGCGGTCGATGTAGGCGTTGCAGGCCAGCACCAATACCTGGCAGCGAACTTCGCCACGGTCGGTACGGGCGACATAGCCGTCGCGAGCCTGCTGGTAGCTGAGCACCTGGCTCTGTTCGTAGATTTGCCCGCCGGCAGCCTCGATGGTACTGGCCAGGCCCTGTGCCAGTTTCAGCGGGTTGAGGTGGGCACCTTTGGCGTCGTACAGCGCGGCCTGGTAGCGCGGGCTGTCGATCCATTGCGGCAACTCGTCACGGCCGATCAGGCGCAGGGCGTCGTAACCCCATTTATGCTCGGCATCATGCAGGGCCTCTTCGAGCATTTTTACCCGGCGCGGCAATACCGCAGTCCACAGGCTGCCCTGCCGGTAGTCGATGTCGAAGCCGTGGCGCTGGGGCAGTTCGCGCATCTCGTCGGCGGCCCAGCACATGCTGGCCCATAGCCGTTGGGTGCGTTCAATGCCAAGGGCCTGCTCCAGCGGCGGCATGTCGCACGACCAGCCCAGCAGCGCCTGGCCACCGTTGCGTCCGGAGGCCGCCCAGGCAACCCGGCTGGCTTCCAGCAGCGTTACGCGTTTGCCGGCCTGGGTCAGGCGCAGGGCAGTGTGCAGGCCGCTGAAACCGGCGCCGATGATCAGCACATCGGTGTCCTGAGTGCCTTGCAGGGTAGGGCGTAATGGGATGTTGGCGGGGTAGGTCTGGGCGTAGTAACTGGCGACGTGCTGGGCGGATTGTTTGAACATGCGGGATTTCCGTGAAAATTATTATGTTTATTTTCATGAAAAGTTAGCAGTTAAATTTCACGTTGCCAATGTGTTGGTCGGGGTTTGTGGTTTGCCTGTGGTTAATGTGTTGCCTGGGCTGGCCTCTTCGCGGGTGAACCCGCTCCTACAGGGGGGCTCGCTTTTTCCGCGCCTGGCGTGGCTTGCTCGGAGTTGCCTTGTTTCCGGCCGCTTTGCTTTTGCCACCTCCACCGCGACGTTTCTTCTTCCAGGGCGGGGCCGCTCCGGCCGCTGGCCCGCTGATGGTCATGCGCATGCCGCTGCAACGCTCGACCAGCTTGCCCATCCACGCCGACTGCCGGGCAACGAACTCGTCCAGGGTCATCTCGCCGCTTTGCACCATGTCCAGCGCCTGCTCCCAGATCGCCGTGGTGCCGGGATCGGCAATGGCGCGGGGAACGGCGTCGATCAGGCTGAAGGCCGCAGGTGTGGCCGACAGCGCCTTGCCGTTCTTTACCAGGTAACCGCGGTCGAGCAGACCCTGGATAATGCTGGCGCGGGTGGCCTCGGTGCCGATGCCGGTGGTTTCCTTGAGTTTCTGCTTCAGCCGAGGGTCATCCACCAGCTTGGCCACGTTTTTCATCGCCTTGATCAGGTCGCCTTCGGTAAACGGTTTGGGTGGCTGGGTCCACAGGTCTTTCAGTTGCAGGCCGTGTACGTTGCAGTCCAGGCCTTCGCGAAGCGCCGGCAGCACCTGGGCCGGTGGTGCCTCGCGGCCTTTGGCCGGGGTGAGCGCCTCGGGCAAGGCGCGGCGCCAGCCCGGCTCGACGATCTGCTTGCCCACAGCACGCAGCGCATGACCGGCGCAGTCGAAGTCGGCCTGGGTGCGGTCGTACTCATGGTTGGGCAGGAACTGCGCCAGATAGCGGGCGCGGATCAGGGTATACACGGCCTTGTGCTTGGCCGGCAGGCGCGAGGGGTCGCTGGCGGCGGCCGTGGGGATGATGCCATGGTGAGCGCTGACTTTGGCGTCGTTCCACGCCCGCGAGCGGCGTTGCGGCTCCAGGTAGGGCTGCAGCGGTGCCAGGCTGGCATCGGCCCGTTGCAGGGCGGCGAGGATGGCGGGTGCCTCGGCGTGCTGGCTTTGTGGCAAATAGCCGCAATCACTGCGCGGGTAGGTGATCAGCTTGTGTGTTTCGTACAGTGCCTGGGCAATGTCGAGGGTTTCCTGGGCGCCGAGGCCGAACTTTTTCGAGCACAGCTCCTGCAGGGTGCCAAGGTCGAAGGGCAGCGGTGCTGCTTCGCGCACACGCTCGGTCGCTACCTTTACCGCTCGGGCAGTGCCGGCATGGCCGATGTCGGTGGCGGCCCGCTGTGCCAGGTCTTGCTTCAGGCAGCGGCCTTGGTCATCACAGGCGTCTTCGGGGGCACGCCATTGGGCATTGAAGCGTTGGCCGGCCTGTTCCAGCTGGACGTCGATGGCCCAGAACGGCACCGGTACGAAGTTGGCGATGCTGCGGTCGCGGTCGACCACCAGGCGCAAGGTCGGCGTTTGCACGCGGCCTACCGGCAGCACACCCTGGTAGCCGGATTGGCGGCCAAGCAAGGTGAACAGCCGGCTCATGTTCATGCCGATCAGCCAGTCGGCGCGCGAGCGGCCCAGCGCCGAGTGGTACAGGTTGAACGTCTCGTGGCCTGGCAGCAGGCGCGCCAGGGCCTTGCGGATGGAGGCGTCATCCAGCGCCGACAGCCACAGGCGTTGCACCGGGCCTCGGTAGCGGCAGTGCTCGACCAGCTCGCGGGCAATCATTTCGCCTTCGCGGTCGGCGTCGGTGGCAATCACCAGCTCCCGCGCTTCACCGAGCAGGCGTTTGACTGCCTTGAACTGGCTGGCGGTCTTGGGCTTTACCAGCATCTTCCACTTGTCTGGAATGATCGGCAGGTCGGCCAGGTTCCAGCGCTTGTAACGTTCGTCATAGCTGTCGGGCGGGGCGGTTTCCAGCAGGTGGCCAATGCACCAGGTGACGCAGATATCGGTGCCTTGCCAGCAGCCGTCGCCTTTGCGGTTGGCGCCGAGCACTTTGGCAATGTCTTTTGCCTGGGAGGGTTTTTCACAGAGGAACAGGCGCATGGCCGGGACGCTTCATCGGGGTGGTGGGCCATAGGATGCGCAAGCGGGGGCGCAGAGGCAAGTTTTATCTGGATGGATGTACAGGTTTTTTGTCAGCGGGGATGTATATCGCCTGAGCCGGCCTCTTCGCGGGTAAACCCGCTCCTACAGGGACGCGTGGTGCTTGTAGGAGCGGGTTTACCCGCGAAGCGGCCGGCACAGGTGATGGATCAGGCGCGCGAGTCGCGCACCATGTCGACATGCGGGATGCCAGCTTCGAGGAATTCCTCGCTGACTACGCGAAAGCCCAGCCGCTCATAGAACGGCGTGGCGTGTACCTGGGCGCTGAGCATCTGCTGTTTCAGGTCGCGGTTCTGCGCTTCGACGATGACCGCATTGACCAACGCATCGCCCACCTTCAGGCCACGCCAGTCCTTGAGCACCGAGATGCGCCCGATGGTGCCGTCGG
>NZ_BCBP01000066.1:0-38596 GCF_001753955.1 Pseudomonas sp. NBRC 111139 | reverse complement strand
CCCGCACAAGGCGGGCTTCTATTGGTGCCAGGTAGCGATAAATCGCCATAGGCCAACTGATTCTGGTGCCGGAGACAGGAATCGAACCTGCGACCTTCGCGTTACGAGTGCGCTGCTCTACCGACTGAGCTACACCGGCGTGTAGCGCAACGTACCACTGCTCACACCCGTAACGCAAACCCCTGTTTCCGCTGGTTTATTGCCCTGCCCTCAAGCCCCCTTGCACCCTTTGGGCGCCAGGTCTTCCTCGATGTCGGTCGTGCACGCCCAGCCGCTGGCCGAACGCGTCAGGGTCAGGGCCTTGCCCAACGCGTTGGCCGGCGCATCCACCAGGGTGCAGACAATGCTGCCGCTACCATCCGCGGCCTTGCCGCTCGCCGTGATCGCACAATGCGCCGTCGCCGGCTGGCCACCCAGCGCGGCGACATCCGCTACATCCTTTCCATCATTCAGCCGCAGATCCATCGCCGTCTTCAGAGCGCTGATCTCCAGCAACCCGGCCGCGGCTTTGGAGCGTGCCTGGTGGTTGGTGTACATCGGTAAGGCGATGGTCGCCAGAATGCCGATGATCGCGACGACGATCATCAGTTCGATCAGGGTGATACCGCGTTGCCCTTTCATGAACGTAGTTCCTTTTTGATTCGCTTACACATTGAGGTCAGTTGCGCCCCAACCGGCAGCGGCGCAGTAGGCCTGAACAGACACCTTTTGTCACCCCTGCCCGCACGGGCGTCATCTTCGCTGAACTACTCTAGTGAGCATCACGGACGCGTGCCCTTGCATGGACGCGGCAAGCTGTTTCCAGGCTTGTCGCCGGGGCTGAACAAGGACCTTTGCATGACTTCATCTTCACTTCTCTACCGCTGGCACGGCACCGACGCCAATGGCACGCCGGTCAGCGGCCAAACACCCGGGCGCAGCCCGGCTTATGTGCGTGCCGGGCTGATTCGCCAGGGCATTACGGTGGCGAGTTTGCGGCCGGCCAGCGGGCTGGCGTTCAGCTTGCCAAAGCGGCGCGAAAAGGCCGACCCGGCGGGGTTCAGCCGGCAGTTGGCGACGTTGCTCAAGGCCGGGGTGCCGCTGCTGCAGGCGTTCGAGGTGATGGGCCGCAGTGGTTGCGATGCGGCGCAGGCGACGTTGCTGGAAAGATTGAAACAGGATGTGGCCTCGGGCCTGGGGTTGGCGGATGCGTTGCAGCGTCACCCGGCATGGTTCGATGCGCTGTATTGCAACCTGGTACGGGTGGGCGAGCAGTCCGGTACGCTCGACCGGCAGCTGGAGCAGCTGGCCGGCATGCTGGAACAGCGTCGGGTGCTGCACAAGAAGGTGCGCAAGGCGATGATCTACCCGCTGCTGCTGTTGCTGACCGGGCTGGGGGTGTCGGCGATCTTGTTGCTGGAGGTGATTCCGAAATTCGAGAGCATGTTCTCGGGCATGGGCGCGGCGTTGCCAGCATTTACCCAATGGGTGATCAACTTGTCCACAGGGCTAAGCCAGTTTGCGCCGCTGCTGCTGGTGATGGGCTTGGTGCTGGGTGTTGCCGTGCGCCAGCTTTACCGGCAGCACGCGCCAGCGCGCCTGTGGATATCTCGGCGGGTGCTGGGCTTGCCCGTGTTTGGCAAGTTGCTGGGGCAGGCCGCGTTGGCGCGGTTTGCGCGCAGCCTGGCAACGTCCTACGGCGCCGGGGTGCCGTTGCTGGATGCGCTGGGGACGGTGGCGCGGGTAACAGGTGGCGACCTGCACGAGCAGGCGGTGTTGCGGCTGCGCCAAGGCATGGCCAATGGGCAAGGGCTGAACCAGGCGATGGCCGGTGAACCGTTGTTTCCCCCCTTGCTGGTGCAGTTGACGGCCATCGGTGAATCCAGCGGCACGCTGGACCAGATGCTGGAAAAAGCCGCCAGCCATTACGAGGAACAGGTCAGCCAGGCGCTGGACCAGTTGACCAGCCTGCTGGAGCCGGCCATCGTGCTGATCCTGGGCTTGCTGGTGGGTGGCCTGGTGGTGGCGATGTACCTGCCGATCTTCCAGTTGGGTAGTTTGATCTGAACATGACTTTATGGGCTTTGCTGGCTGAACAGCCAGCGTATTTCCTCACCCTTGCCACGGTGCTCGGCCTGCTGGTGGGCAGCTTTATCAACGTGCTGGTATATCGCCTGCCGATCATGCTGGAGCGCCAATGGCAGCGTGAGGCGCAAGAGGTGTTGGGGCTGCCGACCACGCAGCACGCGCGTTTCGACCTGTGCCTGCCCGCCTCCCGGTGCCCACACTGCGCGCACCGGATTCGTGCGTGGGAGAACATTCCGGTCATCAGCTACCTGGCCTTGGGCGGGCGCTGTTCGTCCTGCAAAAACCGCATCAGCCTGCGTTACCCGGTAGTGGAAGTGGCCAGCGCGCTGCTGTCGCTGGTAGTGGCCTGGCGCTTCGGCGCTTCGGTAGAGGCGTTGCTGGCGTTGCCGCTGACCTGGTGCCTGCTGGCGCTGAGCCTGATCGATGCGGACCACCAGCTGCTGCCGGATGTGCTGGTGCTGCCGACCATGTGGCTAGGGCTGATCGTCAATGCCTTTGGCATCCATGTGCCCCTGGCCGACGCACTGTGGGGCGCAGTGGCCGGGTACCTCAGCCTGTGGACGGTGTACTGGGTGTTCAGGCTGGTCACCGGCAAGGAAGGCATGGGCTATGGCGATTTCAAGCTGATGGCGCTGATCGGGGCGTGGGGGGGTTGGCAGGTGCTGCCGTTGACGCTGCTGTTGTCGTCGGTGGTGGGGGCGCTTGTTGGCCTGTACCTGCTGCGTTTTCGCCGGCATGCCATGGGCACGGCAATCCCGTTTGGCCCTTATCTGGCAATTGCGGGGTGGATTGCCGTGCTCTGGGGTGATGAAATATACGCCTCATACATGCAACTGCTTGGATACTGATGACCACTGCGGCCTTTACCCCCTGGATTCTCGGCCTGACCGGCGGCATTGGTAGCGGCAAAAGCGCCGCTGCCGAGCGCTTTGTCGAGCTTGGCGTACACCTGGTCGATGCCGACCAGGCGGCGCGCTGGGTTGTCGAACCTGGTCGCCCGGCCCTGGCCAGCATCGTCGAGCGCTTCGGCCCGGGCGTGCTGCAGGGCGACGGCCAGCTCGATCGCGCCGCCCTGCGCCAGCTGATTTTCGCCGACCCGGCGCAACGCAAATGGCTGGAGCAACTGCTGCACCCGCTGATCGGTCAGGAGATTTTCAGCTATCTGGCCAAGGCGCAGTCGCCTTATGCGGTCTATGTGTCGCCGCTGCTGATCGAATCGGGCCAGCACCATAAGACCCAACGCGTACTGGTGATCGATGCGCCGCAGGACCTGCAAATAGCCCGTACCCTGGCGCGGGACAACACCAGTGCCGAGCACGTGCAGGCCATTTTGCAGGCGCAGTTGGCCCGTGAGGATCGCCTGCGCCATGCCGATGATGTGGTGGTCAACGACGGCGGCCAGGCCGCGCTGCATGAGCAGATTGACCGCCTGCACCACTTTTACCTGACTTTGAAAGGAGGCCAGCCATGAGCCAGCCATTGACCGTCGATTGCCCAACTTGCGGCGCGCCTGTGGAATGGAGCGAAAAAAACGCGTTCCGACCGTTTTGTTCGGACCGTTGCAAGCTGATCGACCTGGGCGCCTGGGCAGCCGAGGAGCACAAGATTGCGGGGTCGGAAGGGTCCGAAGATGAGCTGTATTCGGGGGACCTGGAGCCGCGGCATTGAGCTGATTGCAAGGCGGCTGTGCCGGCCTGTGGGAGCGGCCTTGTGTCGCGAAAGGGCTGCGAAGCAGCCCCGGCATTTTTTTGAGTTACCACCGAATCTGGGGCTGCTTCGCAGCCCTTTCGCGACACAAGGCCGCTCCCACAGAGACCGCGTCAGGTTTTAGATGTGATGGCAGAGCCGCCGCATGATCACCGCTCATCTTCCTTCCAGGGCGCCTGCAAATACCGTGTGCGGTTGAAGGTTTCCAGCCACTCGGGGCAAAACACCACCAGCGCACTGATCACCATGCCGTTGATGAACGCCTCGGGGAACATCATCAGCCACAGGTAGCCCACAAAGTCGCTGAGCCACTCCGGCAGGGCAAAACGCCCGTCCAGCCACAACACCCCTAGCGCTGCGGGGACGCAAATCAGCACGGTCAGCGCTGCCGGGAAGAACCCCGAACAGAAGATATAAACGAACAGGTTTCGCGGCTGGGCGCGCTCGACCACTATCGCGCACACCTCGGTAATCAGCACCGGCAAACCAATCAGCAACAAGCCGTTCACCCCCAACGCCGCCAGGTCTTGTCGCCCAAGCGCCAGCAAGCCAAGCTGGGCCATGAAGCCACCCAGCACCGCCAGCGGCCAGTCCAGCAACAGGGTAACCGCCGTCATGCCAATAAAGTGGTACGACACCCCGGTATCAAAGTCGCGCCGCACCAGCCACAGCGCAAACAGGCAGAACACCGTGCCAAACAGCAAATGCTGGCGGCGCCGGTCGGTAAACAGTTCCACCCAGCGAACCCGGCTCACCGCCCAGATCAACAACGGCACATAACCCAGCCAGCCAAGGGTAAGGGTGGTGCCGGATAACACCTGCGCGCTGATCACCTGAACAATACCCTTTGCGGCCATGTGGATAAAACCGAGTCTACACCCATTCTCCCATTCCTTCGGCTGCGGTAGGCTGACGCTTCCATTCGATGCAGGAAGCATTGGTCATGCTGGAAGGAACCAACCCCGCCCTGCTACTGGCAGCGGCACTCAACGCCATCATCGGCGTACTTCACCTGGCCATCATCGCCGTAGGGCCGCGTTGGTACCGTTTGTTCGGGGCCGGTGAGCGCATGGCGGTGGCCGCCGAAAAGGGCCGCTGCTACCCGGCGCTGATCACCGCCGCTATCGCCTGCGTGTTGCAGGCCTGGTCGGCCTATGCGCTGTCGGCTGCCGGGGCGATCGGGCGGCTGCCCTTGCTGCTGCCAGTCATTTGCCTGATCACCCTGGTGTACTTGCTACGCGGTCTGCTGGGGCCAGGATTGCTGGCGGGCACCGGGCGTTCGCAGCGTTTTATCGTGGTCAGTTCGCTGATCTGCCTGGGCTTTGGCGTGGTGCATCTGGTCGGGCTGGTGCAGCAGTGGCCGGTGCTGGGCTGATTTTCACGCTTAAACAGCATCTTACCGTCATCGATTAGCGGCTAAGCTTGTCTGCATGGATGACTCAGACTACCTGCGCCTGCTTACCATCCAGGCCGAACAAGCCAATGCCTTTCTCTCCAACGCCCGTAAGTGGGAGCGGGAGCGTTGGGTGTGCCAGCGCCTGTTGCAGGGGCTGAACATTCCCTACCGCAGCGAGGACTTCACCCCGGCGGGGCAGGAGCCACCAGACGTGCTGTTCCGCGACGCCGCCTTCGAGGTGTTTTTCGTGCTCGACGAGGGCCGCCGGCTGAACGATGAATGGCGCGAGGAACTGCAGCGGCGGCGCAGTGCGTTTTCCCTGGCGCAGCTGGTACGCCGCGAAGCACGCCCGCGGCGCATCAGTGCCACCGAACTGCTGGGGCGCCTGGCGCCCACCTTGCGCAAAAAGGCACACAATTACCGGGAACGCGGGCTGGAGCTGAACGAGCTGGACATCATCGCGTTCTCCAGCCTCAAGCGCGAAGTGCTCGACCTCAACACCCACTTCCCGCCGCCTACCGAATACCTGCGCCAAGGCTGGCGTTCGCTGTCGCTGGTCGGGCCAACCTTTGCCCGGGTACTGTTTGCCCACCCCGATGCGCCGGATTTCCTGCGCGGCAACCTGGGCCGCAGCATCGTCTTCGACGTAGGCATCAGTCTTTGATCCAGTGCAGCGACTGTTTGCGATGGCGTACACTCGGCGCCAGGGATAGAAAGCATTATCATTTGTTTCAAGCGCCTGCGCGAACGCTGTAGCGTTTGCGCAGTCACAAACGTCTACCTGACGAGGCCCACCATGACCAGTCGCCTGAACCCGGAAGATCAGCGTCGTGTCGATGAGTATCTGCGAGCCCCCCAGCACCAAGTCGAGCGCAGGCCCTTCCGGCCGTGGCTGCTCCTTGTGCTGGTGCTGGCCGTGACCATCGGGTTGGGTCTCATCAGCCGCCTGCTGAGTGGACTGGTGCTATGAGCTGCTTCGCGCTCGCCCTCCCCTCGTGCAGTTTGCGGCCGGCCCCCAGGGCCACGAATTCCGTAAACCTTATGAGATATTCCCATGACTCATCGCATCGTGATTGTCGGCGGCGGCGCCGGCGGCCTGGAACTGGCGACCCGCCTGGGTAAAAGCCTGGGCAAGCGCAAGCAGGCCGAAATCACCTTGGTGGACACCAACCTCACGCACATCTGGAAGCCACTGCTGCACGAAGTGGCCGCCGGCTCGCTGAACTCCTCGGAAGACGAACTGAACTACGTGGCTCAGGCCAAGTGGAACCACTTCAATTTCCAGCTGGGGCGCATGAGCGGCCTGGACCGTGAAGGCAAGCAGATTCAACTGGCTGCCACCCTCGACGAAGAGGGCCGCGAGCTGCTGCCTGCGCGCACCCTGGGCTACGACACCCTGGTGATTGCCGTGGGCTCCAACACCAACGACTTCGGCACCCTGGGCGCAGCGCAGCACTGCCTGTTCCTGGATACCCGCAAGCAGGCAGAGCGTTTCCACCAGCAACTGCTGAACCACTACCTGCGTGCCCACGCCGGCGACGTGGCCAGCGAGAAAATCAGCGTGGCCATTGTCGGCGCCGGTGCCACCGGTGTAGAGCTGGCGGCCGAGTTGCACCACGCTGCCCACGAGCTGGCGGCCTATGGCCTGGACCGCATCCAGCCCAAGGACATGCACATCACCCTTATCGAGGCGGGCCCGCGCGTTCTGCCGGCGCTGCCGGAGCGCATCAGCGTACCGGTTCACAAAACCCTGGAAAAACTCGGTGTGAAGGTGATGACCAACGCCGCAGTCAGTGAAGTAACCGAGGACGGCCTGAAAACCAAGGACGGTGAAGTGATCCAGGCCAGCCTGAAGGTGTGGGCAGCCGGTATCCGCGCGCCAGGTTTCCTCAAGGACATCGATGGCCTGGAAACCAACCGCATCAACCAGCTGGTCGTGCGCCCTACCCTGCAAACCACCCGCGACGACAACATCTTCGCCTTCGGTGACTGCGCCGCCTGCCCGCAACCCGGCAGCGACCGTAACGTGCCGCCGCGCGCACAGGCGGCGCACCAGCAGGCTTCGATGCTGGCGCAAAGCCTGAAGGCGCGCCTGGAGAACAAGGCCCTGCCGACGTACGAGTACAAGGACTATGGCTCGCTGGTGTCGCTGTCGCGCTTCTCGGCGGTGGGCAACCTGATGGGTAACCTGATGGGCAGCGTGAAGCTGGAAGGCTGGCTGGCGCGGATGTTCTATGTGTCGCTGTACCGCATGCACCAGATGGCGCTGTACGGGTTCTTCCGCACGGCGTTGATGATGCTGGGCAGCAAGATTGGCCGGGGTACCGAGCCGCGCCTGAAGTTGCACTAACAGGCGCCCCCATGCCCTGTAGGCGCGGGTTTACCTGTGAATGCGATGGTGGCTGCACTGCCGCATTCGCGGGTGAACCCGCTCCTACAAAGGGGCGGTGTGGCAAATAGATGCAGGTGGGATTTGCACCGATGGGCGCATTTTTCGGGGCAAAAGAAAAAGGGCATCTCATGCGAGATGCCCTTTGTTCATGGTGGGTCGTGTAGGATTCGAACCTACGACCAATTGGTTAAAAGCCAACTGCTCTACCAACTGAGCTAACGACCCAAAAATGGTCGGGGTGAGGGGATTCGAACTCCTGACATCCTGCTCCCAAAGCAGGCGCGCTACCGGACTGCGCTACACCCCGAGTGTTTCAAAAAAAAGGGCATCTCTTTGAGATGCCCTTTTCTACATGGTGGGTCGTGTAGGATTCGAACCTACGACCAATTGGTTAAAAGCCAACTGCTCTACCAACTGAGCTAACGACCCGGAAAATGGTCGGGGTGAGGGGATTCGAACTCCTGACATCCTGCTCCCAAAGCAGGCGCGCTACCGGACTGCGCTACACCCCGAGATTGGCTCCGCGACCTGGACTCGAACCAGGGACCCAATGATTAACAGTCATTTGCTCTACCGACTGAGCTATCGCGGAACTGAACTTCGGTACAACTCCGAAGACCGTGTTCGCTTCGGACTCTTTAGCTTCTTCGCTTTCGCGTTGTCGCTGCTGAGGCCGGCTATTCTACATTCTTCGTTTTGCTTGTCAACCACTTTTTTTCATTCAACTTACTGATTTGTAAGTTGTTTTGCGATCACTGATGTTGCTGGTGATTCGCTTAGTGCCTGACAACGCGGCGTATATTAGGGGCACTCTAAATTTGATGCAAGCAAAAATTTCAAAAATTTCAGGCGGTTATCCAAGATTGGCGCAAAGGCCCGAAATAGCTGGGCTGTGCCGGCCCTTTCACGGCTAAACCCGCGCCTACGAGGGGCTGCCTAGCCTGCAAAAATCTGCGCAGGGTTGGCCGCGAAGGGGCCGGCATGGGCAACAGGCAGAAAAAAGCCCCGCAAACGCGGGGCTCATGGTGCAACACAATCAGCCGAAGACGATTTCGTCGCCTTCCACCTTGGCGGTGATCGCCGTACCGGGCAGGAACTTGCCGGCCAGAATCAGCTGCGCCAGCGGGTTCTCGATCCAGCGCTGGATCGCCCGCTTCAGCGGCCGTGCGCCGTACACCGGGTCGTAACCCACAGCAATCAGCTTGTCCAACGCCTCTGGGCTCAGGCTCAGCGACAGTTCGCGCTCCAGCAGGCGGCTGCGCAGGCGGCCGAGTTGGATTTCGGTAATACCGGCAATCTGCTCGCGGCCCAATGGCTCGAACACCACCACTTCGTCGATGCGGTTGATGAACTCCGGACGGAAGTGCGCCCCCACCGCATCCATCACTGCCGCACGCTGTGCCTCGCGGTCACCCACCAGTTCCTGAATCTGCGCCGAGCCCAGGTTGGAGGTCATCACGATCACGGTGTTGCGGAAGTCCACGGTGCGCCCGTGGCTGTCAGTCAGGCGGCCGTCTTCCAGCACCTGCAGCAGCACGTTAAACACATCCGGGTGGGCTTTTTCCACCTCGTCCAGCAGCACCACCGAGTAAGGCTTGCGCCGCACAGCCTCGGTCAGGTAACCGCCCTCTTCATACCCTACATAGCCTGGCGGTGCACCGATCAGGCGCGCTACGGAGTGCTTCTCCATGAATTCGGACATGTCGATGCGCACCATCGCCTCTTCGGTGTCGAACAGGAACTCGGCCAGCGCCTTGCACAGTTCGGTCTTGCCCACACCGGTCGGGCCGAGGAACAGGAACGAACCACTTGGCCGGTTCGGGTCGGACAGGCCGGCACGCGAGCGGCGCACGGCGTTGGCTACGGCGGTTACCGCCTCGTTCTGGCCAATCACGCGCTGGTGCAGCAGCTCTTCCATCTTCAGCAGCTTCTCACGCTCGCCTTCGAGCATCTTGGCCACAGGAATGCCGGTCCACTTCGACACCACTTCGGCAATTTCTTCCTCGGTGACCTTGTTGCGCAGCAACTGGTTTTCGGTCTTGCCGTGCTGGTCGACCATCTGCAGGCTGCGCTCCAGGTCCGGGATCACCCCGTACTGCAGTTCGGCCATGCGGTTCAGGTCGCCTTTGCGACGGGCGGCTTCCAGCTCCTGGCGAGACTGCTCGATCTTTTGCTGGATCTGCGCCGAGCCCTGCACTTCAGCTTTCTCCGAAGCCCAGATTTCTTCCAGGTCGGAATACTCACGCTCCAGCCGCTCGATTTCCTCGGTCAGCTTCTCTAGGCGCTTTTTCGCCGCTTCGTCTTCTTCTTTCTTCAGCGCCTGCGACTCCACCTTCAGCTGGATCAGGCGGCGATCAAGGCGGTCGAGCACTTCTGGCTTGGAGTCAATCTCCATGCGGATGCGGCTGGCCGCTTCGTCGATCAGGTCAATGGCCTTGTCCGGCAGCTGGCGGTCGGTAATGTAGCGGTGGCTGAGCTTGGCCGCAGCGATGATTGCACCGTCGGTGATGGCCACCTTGTGGTGCACTTCATAGCGCTCTTTCAGGCCACGCAGGATGGCGATGGTGTCTTCCTCGCTCGGCTCCTCGACCAGCACCTTCTGGAAGCGGCGCTCCAGGGCGGCGTCCTTTTCGATGAACTGGCGGTACTCGTTCAGCGTGGTGGCACCTACGCAATGCAGCTCGCCGCGGGCCAGGGCCGGCTTGAGCATGTTGCCGGCGTCCATGGCACCCTCGCCTTTGCCGGCGCCGACCATGGTGTGCAGTTCGTCGATGAACAGGATGATCTGGCCTTCCTGCTTGGACAGTTCGTTCAGCAGGCTTTTCAAGCGCTCTTCGAACTCACCGCGGTACTTGGCACCGGCAATCAGCGCGCCCATGTCCAGCGCCAGCAGCCGCTTGCCTTTGAGGCCGTCGGGCACTTCACCATTGATGATGCGCTGGGCCAGGCCTTCGGCGATGGCGGTTTTACCCACGCCAGGCTCACCGATCAGCACCGGGTTGTTCTTGGTACGGCGTTGCAGCACCTGCACGGTACGGCGGATTTCATCGTCACGGCCAATGACCGGGTCCAGCTTGCCCTCTTCGGCACGCTTGGTCAGGTCGACGGTGTATTTGTCCAGCGCCTGGCGCGATTCCTCGGCGTTGGCGTCATTCACTGCCGCGCCGCCACGCAGGTTGTTGATGGCATTTTCCAGCGCTTTCTTGCTCACGCCTTGGCTCAGCAGCAGCTTGCCGAGCTTGCTGTTTTCGTCCATGGCGGCCAACAGCACAAGCTCGCTGGAAATGAACTGGTCGCCCTTCTGCTGTGCCAGGCGGTCTGCCTGGTTAAGCAGGCGTGCCAAGTCCTGCGACATGTTCACGTCGCCGGTAGGGTTCTGTATTTTTGGCAGTTGGTCGAGCTCTTTCACCAGCCCCTGGCGCAGGCCATTGATGTCGAAGCCTACCTGCATCAGCAGCGGTTTGATGGAGCCGCCCTGCTGTTCGAGCAGCGCCTGTAACAGGTGCACGGGCTCGATGGCAGGGTGGTCCATGCCAACGGCCAAAGATTGGGCATCGGATATTGCAAGTTGCAGCTTGCTGGTTAAACGGTCTATTCGCATGGTGTACCTTCCTTTAAAGGGCAGGTCGGAGCGATGGACAGCGCCTGTTTATAAAGAAACCTGCCTGAGATGACTTTATAGATAAGGCTGATTCTGGAAGATTCAAGCGTAGCGGGGTTGACCAAAGTCAACCTGTTGGATTAACGGGGGCCATTCGCGGGCATGCTCGCCCCCACAGGTACACCACCGGTTTCAATGTTTGCAGAATCACTGTAGGAGCGGGCGTGCCAGCGAAGAGGCCGGTACAGGCTAGCGCGGGTCCAGCCAGACCAACGATGCAAAACGCCCACCCTGCGGGGTACGGCGATAGGAGAAGAACCGCGCATCACTGACCGTGCACAAACCACCGCCATAAACAGCAGTCACGCCACGGGCAGCCAGGCGAATACGCGCCAGCTCATAGATATCCGCCAACAGCTTGCCTGGCCGTTCGCCGTCGACGAATGCCCGAGCTGCTTGCGGGTGCACGGCGGTAAAGGCATCACGCACTTCCAGCCCCACTTCGAACGCTTGCGGGCCGATGGCAGGCCCCAACCACACCAGCACCTCTTCTGGCGGCAGCGCCAGCCGGTCCAGCGTGGCTTCCAGCACGCCACCCGCCAGCCCGCGCCAGCCAGCATGCGCCGCCGCCACGCGGGTGCCGGCACGGTCGCAGAACAGCGCAGGCAGGCAATCGGCGGTCATCACGGTGCAGGCAATGCCAGGCTGGTGGGTCCAGCTGGCATCGGCCTCGGCGACCACCGCCGGGTCGGCATCCGCCACCACCCGCCCATGCACCTGCTTGAGCCAGGCCGGTTGGATGGTGAACTGTTCGCTCAGGCGGCGGCGGTTCTCGGCGACCGCGGCAGGGTCATCCCCAACATGGTCGCCGAGGTTGAAGGTTTCGTAGGGCGGCAGGCTTACTCCGCCCTGACGGGTGGTGACACAGGCGCGGACCGAAGCCGGGGCCGGCCAGTCGGGGAACAGCAACGCCTGCGTCAGGTCACTCATCCGATGAAACTCTCGCGGTCCTGGTTCAGCAGCGACAGCAACCAGACGAAGTCATCCGGCAGTGGCGATTCCCACTTCATGACTTCACCGGTAATCGGGTGGGCCAAGGCGAGGAAACGCGCATGCAGCGCCTGGCGCGGGAAGGTCTTGACCGCCTCGACCATGGTCGGGCTGGCAGCGGGCGGAATACGGAAGCGCCCGCCGTATGTCTGGTCGCCAACCAGTGGGAAACCCACGTGGGCCATGTGCACGCGAATCTGGTGGGTACGGCCGGTTTCCAGCTTGACCCGCACATGGGTGTGCGAGCGGAAGCGCTTGAGTACGCGGTAGTGGCTGACCGCCGGCTTGCCGCCGTCGGTTACAGCCATGCGCTGGCGCATGCCGCCGTGACGGCCGATGGGCGCGTCGATCTTGCCACCGGCAGTCACCACGCCAATCACGATGCACTCGTAGATGCGGCTGACCTTGCGGGCCTGCATCTGCTCGACCAGCTTGGTCTGCGCCTGCAGGGTCTTGGCCACCACCATCAGGCCGGTGGTGTCCTTGTCCAGGCGGTGCACGATACCGGCGCGCGGCACGTTGACGATGTCTGGCACATGGTGCAGCAGCGCGTTGAGCAGGGTACCGCTGGCATGCCCGGCCGCCGGGTGCACAACCAGCCCGGCAGGCTTGTTGATCACCAGGATGTGGTCGTCTTCGTAGACGATATCCAGTTCGATATCTTCTGCGATCCACTCGCCCTGGGCCTCTTGTTCGGCCTCCAGGGCAAGCAGAGAGCCACCATGAACAAGGTCTCGAGGGCGCACGACTGCACCATCGACCGTCAGGCGGCCCTCTTTGATCCACGAAGTTAGCCGCGAACGCGAGTACTCGGCGAACAATTGGGCGGCGACCTGGTCGAGGCGTTGGCCGCCCAGTTCGGACGGTACCTCTGCGCTAAGTTGAATGATCTCGGACATGCTCGATTCGGCGGGCGCACAGCCTTTGGTTTCGGCTGCGAGCTTGTGGTTAAATACGGCTTCTTTTGTCCCGGGGTTGGCCGGGGCGCTCATCATAACAGGACGGCACCGCCCAAGACAGCGGCCGTCAAAGGGACGCAAGCCGCCATGCGAGTGAAACACCTGCTGCTGATCGCCATCCTCGGGCTTACCGCGGCCTGTTCCTCTAATAAAGAGGTCATTGACGAGAACCTCAGCGAGGCCGAACTGTACCAGCAGGCCCAGGCTGATCTGGACAACTCCAGCTACACCAGCGCCGTGAACAAGCTCAAGGCCCTGGAGTCGCGCTACCCGTTCGGCCGCTATGCCGATCAGGCGCAGCTCGAGCTGATCTACGCCAACTACAAGAATTCCGAGCCCGAGGCCGCCAAGTCGGCCGCCGAGCGCTTCATCCGCCTGCACCCGCAGCACCCGAACGTCGATTACGCCTACTACCTCAAGGGCCTGACCTCGTTCGACCAGGACCGTGGCCTGCTGGCGCGCTTCCTGCCGCTGGACATGACCAAACGTGACCCGGGCGCCGCCCGCGACTCGTACAACGAGTTCGCCCAGCTGACCAGCCGCTTCCCCAACAGCCGCTACGCGCCAGACGCCAAGCAGCGCATGATCTACCTGCGCAACCTGCTGGCTTCGTACGAAATCCACGTGGCCGACTACTACCTGAGCCGCCAGGCTTATGTAGCGGCTGCCAACCGTGGCCGCTACGTGGTCGAAAACTTCCAGGAAACCCCGTCCGTCGGTGACGGCCTGGCGGTGATGGTCGAGTCGTACCAGAAGCTGCACCTGGACGAACTGGCCGCCACGAGCCTGGAAACCCTCAAGCTCAACTACCCGGACCACCCGAGCCTGGTCGATGGCGAGTTCCAGCCCAAGCAGACCGAGTCTGACGGCCGCGGCTGGCTGTCCAAGGCCACCTTGGGCCTGATCGAAACCGAGACCCCGCTGCCGCCAGGCGAAACCCGCGCCAACCAGGACGTGGTCAAGCAGTTCCAGGACGCGCGCGACGAGATGCCGCGAGAGCTGCTGCCTAAAGACGAGAACGGCGACCCGATCGTGCCGGAAGGCCCGAAAGAAGCCGAGAAAGACCGTTCCTGGTTCAGCTACATGACCTTTGGTCTGTTCGACTGACCTTCAGCGGTGAATGAAAGGGAGGCCTTGGGCCTCCCTTTTTTATTGGCCGCGTCCTAGACTGTTGGCTTCTTCAATCGACAAGCTGGACACCATGGTTCGCCTACTTTTCTGGATCGCCCTGATCGCCGCCGCGTTCTGGCTGTGGCGCAAGTTCAAAGTCAGCCAGCAGTCGCACCCCGAGGCGAAGCTGGATGCGCCGCTGAAGATGGTGCGCTGTGCCCATTGCGGCGTGCACCTGCCCAACGACCGGGCGCTGCAGCAGGGCAATGAGTGGTATTGCAGCCAGGCCCACCTGCAGCAAGGCCCAGGCCAAAAGGGCTGAACCCATGGGTCCCCCCCCTGTGTAGGAGCGGGTTCACCCGCGAATGCGTCAGTAGCGCCACTGCAGCATTCGCGGCTCCCCCACCCTACAGCCCCTCCCCACATATCCCTCCCCGACCCTTTCACACCATTTACGACCCCTCCCCACCGCCAGCATTGACCCGCCTGGGCAAAACTCGCTAAATCCTATTTATCCGCATAAATATGAAAAATAGCGAAATGCTCAAACCCAAACGCAAGCGCCAGAAGCTGTCCGATGTGATCGTCGAATCAGTCAAGCGCTCGATCGTCACCGAAGCGCTGCACCCCGGCGACCGCCTGCCCACCGAACGTGAGCTGATGGAGCATTTCGAATGTTCCAAGGGCACCGCCCGCGAAGCGCTCAAGGCGCTCGAAGTCGAAGGCCTGGTCAGCACCCGCACCGGCCCGACCGGGGGCGCCTACCTGAACGAAGTGGGCACCGAACCAGCCAGCCGCGCGCTGCGCAACTACCTGCATTTCCAGCACCTGGACGGCGAACAGGTGTACCAGCTGCGCAAAGTCATCGAGGTAGAACTGGCGGTGTCGGTGATGGGCAAGCTGAGCGAGGCCGATTATGCCGCGCTGCAGGCTAACATCGACTTCTGCAGCGCGCCGGAAGACAGCGAAGAAGGCCAGCGTGAGCAGCGCTTGGCGGAGCTTGAATTCCACACCCTGCTGGCCGACCGCTGCCCCAACCCGTTGCTGCGTTTCATGGCGGTGTTCCTCAACGACCTGCTGCGCGACCTGGTGGTGCTGAAAAAGGCCTACCTGCCCAAGCGCCAGCAGTTCGCCGCCGCCAACATCGACTACCACAAGCAACTGCTGACCGCCTTGCGCGCCAGCGACGAACCCGCCGTACGCCGGCTGATGCACGAACACATGTGCGACGCCGAGCACCATATGACCGCGCTGGAAGGCGAGGTTGCCCGTAACTTCCTGCTGGAGTTCGATCACCACCACTGATGCGCCTGTAAAGAGGCCTGCACACAGGCCCGGCCGTACCCGCTTTGTCATTGCCACTCCTGCCTAATAACCACAAACAAGGAGTTACTCATGCAAAGACGTACCCTGCTCAAGGCAGGCCTTGCCCTGGGTGCCTTAGGTAGCCTCCCCTTGGGGGCACACCGGGCATTCGCCGACCAACCGCTGACCTTCTATGGGCTCAAGTCCATGTCGGGCGCCTTCGCCAGCTACGGCAAGTACGCCGACATGGGCTCGCGCCTGGCCATCGCCGAGCACCCGCAGTTGCTCGGCCACCCGCTCAAGTACAAAGTCATCGACACCGAAGGCAACGCCGGCAAGGCGGTGCGCAAGGTGCAGGAAGCCATCGGCCAGGATGGCGCACGCTTCTTCCAGGGGTGCACCCTGTCGTCTTCGGCACTGGCGGTGTCCAAGGAAATCCACAAAGCCGGCGGCGTGTTCATGACGCCTGTGGGTGCCGATGAAATCACCGGCAAGGACTGCAATGCCTCAACCTTCCGCTGGTCGGTGCCCACCTATGGTGCCATCCGCGAAACCCTGGTGCCGATGAGCCGCCAGCTGCCCCAGGCCAAGCGCTGGTACACCATCACCCCGCAATACGTATTCGGCGATGCCCTGCTGGACAACGCCCGCAAAGTGTTCGCCGAGCTCGGCGTGGAACACATCGGCAACAGCTACCACTCGCTGCAGGAGCAGGAATTTTCCGGCTACCTGACCAACGCCATCGCCGCCAAGCCCGACGTGCTGGTGCTGCTCAACTTCGGTAGCCAGGCCTCCAACGCCCTGCGCCAGGCGGTCAACTTCGGCATCAAGGACCGCATGAAAGTGCTGATGGTGTGGTCTGCCGGCCTCGACCAGTTCCAGGAGCTGGGCAGCGACGTGCTCGAGGGCGTGTACCTGGGTGCGCAGTACTGGCACCAGGTCGACACCCCGCTGAACAAACAGTTGGTCGCCGCCACCCGCAAGGCCTATGGCATCAACCCCAACTACCCGCTGGCCGCCGACTACATCGGCACCAAGGTGATGCTCGAGGCCATCGTCAAGGCCGGCAGCCTGGACGGGGCCGCCGTGTCTGCGGCATTGCAAGGCATGCGCTTCCAGGGCCCGACCGGCGAAGAACTGATCCGCCCGGGTGACCACCAGGTGCTCAAGGATTACTACCTGCTGCGCGGCAAGCCCCAGGGGCAGATGCGCGACGAGGACGACCTGGCCGAAGTCATCAGTTCGGGCCGCTCGTTCGTCGAGGTCGATCACACCGGTTGCGCCCTGGCCTGAAGCTGCGGCGTTAGTCACAAACACTTGTACAGGCAGCCGCCCGGCGCGCTGTCGAGGGCACGCTCATGCTCGATTTGTACCTGTTCCAACTGCTCAACGGCCTGGGCCTGGGGATGATCTACTTCCTCATCGCCGTGGGCCTGACGATCATTTTCGGCCTGCTCAACTTCGTCAACTTCGCCCACGGCGCGTTTTTCTTGCTGGGCGCCTACCTGTGCTACACCGCCGTGGCCGTCACCGGCAACTTCTGGCTGGCGCTGCTGATTGCGCCACTGGTGGTGGCCGCGCTGGCCTGGGCGGTCGAGCGCCTGTTGATCAAACGCATCTACCACCTGCCGCACACCTTCCAGATCCTCGTCACCCTCGGCATCGCGCTGATCATCCAGGAAGCGTCGGTGCTGATCTGGGGCCCGGTGGGCAAGAACATTGCCGTACCACCTGAACTGCGCGGGGTGCTGATACTTGGCGACTTCATCTACCCCTACTACCGCTTGTTCCTGATCGGCTTCGCAGCGCTGATCGGTATTGGCCTGTGGCTGCTGCTGGAACGCACCCGTTTCGGCGCACTGGTGCGGGCCGGTAGCGAAAGCACCGAGACCGTGTCGCTGTTGGGCACCAACATTTTCCGCCTGTTCTCCCTGACATTCGCCCTGGGCGTGGGCCTGGCAGGTGTGGCGGGTGTGCTGTTTGCGCCGCTACGGGGCGCCCAGCCCTTCGTCGGCCCGGAAATCCTCGGCATTGCCTTCGTGGTGGTGGTGATTGGCGGCATGGGGTCGTTCGGCGGGGCGCTGGTTGGCGGCCTGCTGGTGGGTGTGGTGCAAAGCATGATGACCAGTCTCTGGCCGCAAGGCGCCAGCCTGATGATCTATGGCGCCATGGCAGCAGTGATTCTGGTCCGTCCCTACGGCCTGTTCGGGAGAGCCTGAGATGAGCGAGAAAAACCCATTGCCAGTCGCCAAGGGCCGCGCCCCGGCGCTGCTGTCGCTGGTAGTTGCCAGCCTGGTGGCGCTGCCGCTGTTGCTGCCCTCGGCCACCCTGGCCACCGAGATCCTGATCTTTGCCATGGCCGCACTGGCCTGCAACCTGCTGCTCGGCTACACCGGACTGCTGTCGTTCGGCCAGGGCATCTTCTTTGGCGTGGGCGCCTATGGCGCAGCGCTGCTGATGATCCACCTGCAGTGGGGCATGTTCGCCGCGCTGCTTGGCGCAGCTGTGTTCGGCGCCTTCCTCGCGCTGCTGGTGGGCGCACTGGCGATCCGTCGCACGGGCATCTACTTCGTCATGCTGACCCTGGCCTTCAGCCAGATGGCCTACTTCCTGGCCTATACCCTCAGCGGCTGGACCGGCGGTGACAACGGCCTGCTTGATGTGCCACGGCCGAATATCGAAATCGCCGGCCATGTGCTGGTCGACCTGGCCGATCCGCGGCACTTCTATGTGTTCGTCGCGGTGCTGTTCCTGTTGATCTTCGCCGCAGCCCTGCGGGTGATCCGTTCGCCATTCGGCAGCACCCTGCTGGCTATCCGTGAGAACGAGACCCGCGCCGCCGCCATCGGCTACGACACCCGCCATTTCAAGATTCTGGTGTTCATGCTGTCGGGCGCCATCACCGGCATCGCCGGGGCGCTGTACGCCATGCTGCTGCACTTTGCGCCGCTGTCGAACATCGACCTGATGATGAGCGAGAACATCCTGATCATGACCATCGTCGGCGGCACCGGCTCACTGTTCGGCTCGCTGCTGGGGGCCGGCGCCATCGTGCTGCTGGGTGACGTGCTGTCGGAACTTTGGCCACGCTGGCTGATGCTGCTGGGGGTGATCCTGATTCTGGTGGTGGTGTTCATGCGTGGCGGCCTGTGGGGCGGCCTGACCGAACTGGGCAAGCGCCTGCTGGCCACCCGCAATGCCGATGACAAACCCCAGGCCAAGACCAAGGAGACCCTGTGATGAGCGACTACCTCCTGGAAACCCGCGACCTGGAGCTGGCCTACGGGCCGTTCAAGGCGGTCGCGGGCGTTGACCTCAAAGTGCGAGCCGGCACCATCCACACCATTATCGGCCCCAACGGCGCCGGCAAGACCAGCCTGTTCCACTGCCTGACCGGCGAACGTCAGGCCACTGCCGGCAAGATCCTGTTCAATGGCCAGGACATCATTCGCAAGCCGTCCCACGGGCGGGTGGCACTTGGCATGGCGCGTTCGTTTCAGCTCACCAGCCTGTTCCAGAACCTTTCAGTGCGCGAGAACCTGCGCCTGGCCGCCCAAGGCCGTGATGGCCTGGGCGCGCTGAACTTCTGGCGCAGCGTCGAGCACAAGCGCAGCCACTGGAACACCGCCGACCAGGTGCTGGAGCGCCTGAAACTGAGCGCCCGTGCCGAAACACTGGCGGGCGAGCTGTCGCACGGCCAGCAAAGGGTGCTGGAAGTGGGCATGTCGATCTGCGCCAAGCCCTCCCTGCTGATGCTCGACGAACCCACTTCGGGCATGGGCATCGACGACATCCCGGTGATGACCGACCTGATCAGCGACCTTGGCCGCGACCATACCGTGCTACTGATCGAGCACAACATGAGCATTGTCATGTCGATCAGCCAGCGCATCACGGTGATGAGTCACGGCCAGATCCTGGTCGAGGGTACCCCTGAACAGGTGCGCAACGACGAGCGCGTACGCACCGCCTACCTTGGAGAGGCCGCCTGATGCTCAACGTCGATTCGATCCATTCCTACTACGACAAGAGCCATGTGCTCGAAGGTGTCTCGCTCAAGGTTGAGGCTGGCGAACTGGTAACGCTGCTGGGGCGCAACGGCGCAGGCAAGACCACCACCTTGCGCAGCATCCTTGGCATCGTCCGCCCACGGCAGGGGCAGATCAGCTTCAACGGCCAGCAACTGGTCGGCCGCGAAATCTTCGATATCGCCCGGCAGGGCATTGCCCTGGTGCCGGAGCACCGCGGCATCTTTCGCCAGCTCAGCGTCGAGGAGAACCTGAAGATTGCCGTGCGCAAGACCAGCCGCTGGCAGTTGGAGGACGTGTACAGCATGTTCCCGCGCCTGAAGGAGCGTCGCCGCAACGGTGGTTTTGCCCTGTCCGGTGGCGAGCAACAGATGCTCGCCATCGCCCGCGCCCTGCTCAACGGCCCCAGGCTGCTGATCCTCGACGAGCCCACCGAAGGCCTGGCCCCGGTGATTGTCGATGAACTGGTGAAGATCCTGCGACGGATCAAGGACGAAGGGCTGTCGATCCTGCTGGTAGAGCAGAACCTGATGGTCTGCGATGCCCTTGCTGATCGCCACTATGTGCTGGAGCAGGGCCGCGTCGCTTACCAAGGCAGTGCAGCGCAGTTCCGCGAGGACCCGAGCATCAAGAACCGTTACCTGGCCCTTAGCGCCTGACCCGACCGTGCTTACCTGTACCGGCCCTTTCGCGGGCAAACCCGCGCCTACAAAGGTGTCCCCCCCCAGCCCTGCGAGGCCTTTGTAGGAGCGGGTTCACCCGCGAATAGGCCGGTACAAGCCACCCAGTAATTTCAGGAGAGATGAACCATGAACACCCGCATCGATCCCTCGCAGCACCTGCTCGGCCAAGGCCCGTTGGTCAGCCGCGAGCGCCTGTGGCAATCATTGATGGACCTGGCCCAACTCGGCGCCACCGCCAAGGGCGGCGTGTGCCGCCTGGCCCTGACCGACCTCGACCGCCAGGCGCGCGACCTGCTCGTCCACTGGTGCGAAGAGGCCGGCTGCACGGTTAGCGTCGACGCCATCGGCAATATCTTCGCACGCCGCCCCGGGCGCAACCCTGCCCTACCGCCCATCATGACCGGCAGCCACATCGACACCCAACCCACCGGCGGCAAGTTCGATGGCTGCTACGGCGTCATGGCCGGCCTCGAAGTGATGCGCACGCTCAACGACCTGCACCTGACCACCGAAGCCCCGCTGGAAGTGGTGGTATGGACCAACGAAGAAGGTTCGCGCTTCCCGCCCTGCATGATGGGCTCGGGCGTGTTTGCCGGTAAGTTCGGCCTGCAGGAAACCCTGGACAAGGTCGATGACCAAGGTCTGTCGGTCGGCGCTGAGTTGCAACGCATCGGCTACGCCGGCCCGCGCGTGCCCACCGGGCATGCCGTGGGCGCCTACTTCGAAGCGCATATCGAGCAAGGCCCGGTGCTGGAAGACCAACGCACCACCATCGGCGTGGTCCAGGGCTGCCTGGGGCAAAAATGGTTCGACCTGACCCTTACCGGCGTCGAGGCGCATGCAGGCCCCACGCCCATGCACCTGCGCAAGGACGCATTGGTCGGCGCTGCCGAGGTGGTGGCTGCGGTCAACCGCGTCGCTCACGCGCACCAGCCACATGCCTGCGGCACGGTCGGCTGCCTGACCTTGCACCCAGGCTCGCGCAACGTCATCCCCGGCCAGGTGCACATGACCATCGACCTGCGCCACCTCGACCCTGGGCACCTCGACGCCATGGTCAGCGAAGTGCGCGCAGCCATCGAAAACAGCACGGCGAAACATGGCCTGAGCTATCAGCTAACCCCGACAGCCGACTTCCCGCCGCTGTACTTCGCCGAGCAGTGCGTGGATGCCGTGCGCCAGGGGGCGCGTGCGCTGGGCCTGAGCCACATGGATATCGTCAGCGGCGCCGGTCACGATGCGATCTTCCTCGCCGAGCTGGGCCCGGCCGGGATGATCTTCGTGCCATGCGAAGGCGGCATCAGCCACAACGAAATCGAAAATGCCGCGCCCCAGGACCTGGCCGATGGTTGCGACGTCCTGTTGCGCGCCATGTTCCAGGCCGCCAACCCGGGAGCCCGTTGAAATGACCCAGAAAACCGCGATTGGCGAACTCACCGCCGTCGAACTGCTCGAACTGTACCAGCGCCGCCAGTTGTCACCCGTCGAGGTGGTCGACGATGTGCTGGCGCGCATTGACCTGCATAATCCGGCGGTCAACGCCTACTGCCATGTCGACGGCGAAGGTGCCCGCGCCGCCGCCCGCGCCAGCGAACAACGCTGGCAGCGCGGCGAGCCCTGTGGCCGACTGGATGGCGTACCCGCCTCGATCAAGGACCTGACCCTGACCCGCGGCATGCCCACCCGCAAAGGCTCGCGTACAACCTCGGGTACCGGCCCGTGGGAAATCGATGCGCCCTTCAGCGCCTTCATGCGTGAAGCCGGTGCTGTGCTGGTGGGCAAGACCACCACGCCGGAGTTCGGCTGGAAAGGCGTGACCGACAACCCGCTGTACGGCATTACCCGCAACCCTTGGGATACCAGGCTGACTGCCGGTGGTTCGTCTGGTGGTGCTGCGGCAGCCGCCGCGCTGAACCTGGGGGTGCTGCATCAGGGCAGCGATGCCGGTGGTTCGATTCGCATCCCTTGCGCCTTCACCGGCACCTTCGGCATCAAACCGACCTTCGGCTATGTGCCGCAATGGCCGGCCAGCGCCATGACCGTGCTGTCGCACCTGGGGCCGATGACGCGTACCGTGGACGACTCGGTGCTGATGCTTGACTGCGTAGCGCGCCCCGATGCCCGCGACGGTTTGGCCGGCGCACCCCGGCAGGCGCCTTGGCTCAGCCAGCAGCAAGATCTGAGTGGGCTACGCATCGCCTACAGCGCCAACTTCGGTTACGTGCAGGTCGACCCACAGATCCAGGCACTGGTGGCGCAAGCGGTGCAGCGCCTGGTGCGGTTGGGTGCGCAGGTAGAGGAAGTGGACCCGGGCTTCAGCGACCCGCTGGAAACCTTCAATACCCTGTGGTTTGCCGGTGCGGCGCGGTTGGCCAGTGCCTTGAGCGATGAGCAGAAAGCGTTGCTTGACCCGGGGCTGCGCTGGATTGCCGAACAAGGCGCACAGATCAGCCTTGGCGAATACACCCAGGCGCTAGAGGCACGGGCAGAATTGATTGCGAAGATGAATGCCTTTCATCAGCGATATGACGTGCTGGTATCGCCGATGCTGCCGTTGGTGGCGTTCGAAGCCGGACACAACGTGCCGCCTGGGTCGGGGATGGCGCAATGGATGGAGTGGACGCCGTTCAGCTATCCCTTCAACCTGACCCAACAGCCGGCAGCCTCGGTGCCTTGCGGGTTTACCCGCGAGGGGTTGCCGGTGGGGCTGCAGGTGGTGGCCGGGCGCTTTGCCGATGAGCAAGTGCTGCGGGTGTGCAAGGTGTATGAGCAGCATTATCCGAGCCGGCACCTGCAAGCACCGATTACTGGCTGAAATCTGTGTTGGTTTCTGCGGCCCTTTCGCGGGTGAACCCGCTCCTACACGCACCGATTACTGGCTGAAATCTGTATGGGCCTCTGTGGCCCTTTCGCGGGTGAACCTGCTCCTACACGTACTTGTAGGAGCGGGTTTACCCGCGAAGAGGCCCTCAGCCCAAACGCCCTTCTGGCGCATACGGCGCCGGGTCGATAATCGGCTCGGCCCCTGTCAGCAAATCGGTAAACAGCTGGCACGAAGCCGGCGCCAGCACCAGCCCATTGCGATAATGCCCGCAGTTCAGCCATAACCCTTCATGCCCTGGCACAGGCCCAATGTAAGGGATGCCTTCTGGCGACCCCGGCCGCAGCCCCGCCCAGTGCGCCACCACTGTGGCGCCTTCAAGCTCAGGCAACAACTCCACCGCCGATGCCTTCAGGCTTTCCAGCGCATCCCCGGTCGGCGTCTTGTCATACCCGGCGTGTTCCAGCGTGCTCCCCACCAGAATGTGCCCGTCACGTCGCGGGATTGCATAACGTCCCTTGGCCAGCACCATGCTCGGCAAGAAGTCTTCAGCACACTTGAACAGGATCATCTGGCCCTTCACGGGCTCCACCGGCAGTTCAAGGCCAAGGGTACGCAACAGGTCGCCACTCCAGGCGCCTGCACTGAGCACAACCTCATCCGCCGCCAGTACGCCATCAGCCGTCTGTACACCGGTCACGCGCCCCTTTTCCTGCACGAAGCCGGTGATCTGGCAGTGTTCGCGCAAGGTCACGTTTGGCAGCGCCAGCAACGCCGCTTTCAGCGACTTGACCAAGCGTGGGTTGCGCACATTGGCCACGCCAGCCATGTAGATGGCGTGCTTGAAGCCAGGGCCCAGCACCGGGACCGCATCGTAGGCCGCCGAAATATCCACGGCACTCAGCGGCCGCTGCTCGCGCGCGGCCCAGGCCAACGCGTCAGCCTCGTCGTCCAGGTCGAGCCAGTACAGCCCGGTGGTGTGAACTTCGGGGTCGACACCGGTGCTGGCGAACAGACGCTCGCCCAGCTGTGGATAAAAGTCCTGCGACCAATGCGCCAGAGCGGTCACTGCGGCGCTGTAGCGCCACGGGTACAACGGCGAGACAATGCCTCCGCCAGCCCAGGACGACTCTCGGCCAACCTCACCCTGATCGCACACCACCACCTGGCCGACCTTGGCTGCCAGGTTGAATGCCGTCAGCAGGCCGATCACCCCGCCGCCGACCACCACTACTTGCTTGCTCATCTGTCGATCCAACACCTGAAGTAAAACCGCGATGCACCGGGCATCATTCAACCTTCAGCTTCCCCAGCAGTGCGTGCTGTGCTCAACGGCACCCGGATTGCGCTGCATGCCAGCCTGGTCGAGCTGGAAATCGCCACAGCCATCCTGCGCCATCAGCCCATGCGGTAGCCGCCGGGCGCGCAGCGTGAAGGTGTCACTGTCGCGCTGGGCCTGAAGGCTGTAGTAGCGGGTACCTTCGGGCAAGACCAGGTCGCCCTCGGCGTATTGGCCAGTGCGCACGCGGTGGCGCTCCAGGCGCAGGGCAGCGTCGTGCAGCAGGCCAACCACTTCACTGCGCGCGGCTCGCCGAAGCTGGTCGCTGTAACTGGGGTAGGCAATGGCTGCCAGAATGCCGGTCACGGCCAGCACAATCAACAACTCGATCAGGCTCAAGCCTTGCTGCATGTCAGTCTCCTCGCAATCTTTGCCGCCAGGTGATGCGTTGGGTTTGATTGCCGGCCACGGCGTAGACCGCTTCCAGTACATGCCGTGAGCGGCTTTGCTTGCTGACGGCGGTAATCCGGAACAGGCTAACCGGCTGCCCTTCGGGCATGTGCGCGGCACGTTTGCTGACACCCAGGTTCTGCAGCTGGAAAAAGCCGGTCTGGGTACCTTGCCACTGCCCAACCAGATCGTGCGGCCTGGGCGGCGGCAGGCACGCGTTACAACCGTCAGGGGGCGCCCGTTCAAGTTCGCGCTCCCCGGCCAGCAAAGTGGCCTCAGCCTCTTCCAGCGCCAGCAGGCCATCGCTCAGGTAGCCGGTCATCCGTGTTTCCACCAGCGCGTCACGCAGGGCAGATGTGGCAAGCAGGCCCAGCAGGACGCTGAGCACCAACGCCAACAACAGGACAACACCCCGCTGGCGGTTCATGAAGCCGGCACCGGGTTACGCAATGCCACGCTCAGCGCATGGTGCTGCTCAAGCTGCAAGGTCGGCTCATACAATGTCAGCTGAAGATCGATCCGCTCTCCAGCCACCTGCACCACACGCAGTTCGCGCACGTGATCGACCAAGGGCTGATTGCGGCCGCGCCGCTCGAAGTAAAGCGTACTTCCAACGTGAGCATAGCGATGCCGGCTGACAGGCACAGCCATAAGCGTGTCGCTACCTTGCGCGCGCTCCTTGTGTACCTCCACCGTGTTGATACAGTTTGTCAGCAAGGTCCAGTCGGGGTCGCCGGCATACCCTGGTAACTCAGCGACGACCAGGCTCAAACTTGACGGGCCGCTCGCCAAGGGCCGGGCAAAGGCCTGCTCCGCGCCGGAGACCAGAAAGTCGTCTGGGCTCAGGCGCAGGCAACCGAACATCCCGGCCATGCGGATATCCTGCGCCATGCGCAGCAATGCAAGCCGCGCAGAATCCTGCATGCGCACTGCCGTACTTTGCAGGCGCCAAGTCTGGTGCGCGGAGACAAAAAGCTGGCTGGCCGCCGCCAGCAGCATCAATCCGATCGCCAGCGCCACCACCATCTCAAGCAAGCCAAACCCTGCCTGACAGCGCCTCATCGCCGCCTGCGCTCATGTTCGCTGTGCAGCGCCATCGCCGCCTGGCCATCCCGGCGCGCGCTGTCCGCAGCCTGCAATGCCTGCAATTGCATCGCAGCCGTTGCGAACAGACCTGCGGCCACGATCACGATCGCCAACAACACTTCCAGAAGCGTCATGCCCCCTTGCCTTGCGTGCATCCCTGCACCTCCTGCGACTTTTCCCGTCATTGCTTTCAACTAGGGCGACTGGACCTCTTGTCCAACCGCCAGGAAGCTATAGCCAAGCACGTCCAGGGAGGAATGCACGGTGAAGCAACGCGGCGTAACACTGATACAAATGTTGTCGGCCTTGGCCGTGGCGGTCTTGCTGACCCAACTGGGCATGCCGGCCTACGCCCGAATGAGCGATGACCTGCACCGGGCGGCGGCTGCCCGTGATCTGGCGCAGGCGCTGCGCAGTGCACGCAGCCATGCCATGCTGCAAAGCCAGCCGGTGCTGGTGCTGGCGCTGGACGGTAATTGGGGGAATGGTTGGCGGGTAGTGCTGGAGCATAACCGGCAGGTGCTACGCGAACAGCGCCTTTCAAAGCCGCTGAAAATAACCAGCAATCGCGGCGAGCAGTTCAAATTCAGTGCGCTGGGCGTGCCAATGACGTCGGGCAACAGCTGGTTGGGCGCAACACTGGAAATGTGCGAACGCGCCGCTGCTCGCAGCCGATATCAAGTGGCGCTGGCATCAAGCGGCAGAGTCAGGTTGCTTACGGAGGACCGGAGCAATGACCGCTGCTAGCGCGGTCATTGCAGGAACAGTCTTGAGTCGCGCAAGGGCTGCAAAGCAGCCCCTGCATTGGCAGCGGTGCAGCCCGTTAGATCAGCGAGCGAACCCGCAGCTCTTTGGGCATTGAAAAGGTGATGTTCTCTTCGCGCCCATCCAGCTCTTCTGCGCCGGTAGCGCCCCAGGCCTTGAGCTGTTCGATCACACCACGCACCAGCACTTCGGGTGCCGAAGCACCGGCGGTGATGCCGATCCGCGCGGTCTGATCAAACCAGCCGCGTTGCATGTCCTCGGCACCGTCGATCAGGTAGGCCGGGGTGCCCATGCGCTCAGCCAGCTCGCGCAAACGGTTGGAGTTGGAACTGTTCGGGCTGCCCACCACCAGCACCACGTCGCTCTCGCCGGCCAGTTGCTTGACGGCGTCCTGGCGGTTCTGGGTGGCGTAGCAGATGTCGTCCTTGCGCGGCCCACCGATGTTCGGGAAGCGCGCACGCAGCGCGTCGATGACGCGGCTGGTGTCGTCCATCGACAGTGTTGTCTGGGTGACAAAAGCCAGGTGGTTGGGGTCGCGCACCTGCAGGTTGGCAACATCTTCCTCGTCTTCGACAAGGTAGATGGCGCCGCCGTTGCTGGCATCGTACTGGCCCATGGTGCCTTCGACTTCCGGGTGCCCTTCGTGGCCGATGAGAATGCACTCACGGCCATCGCGGCTGTACTTGGCCACTTCGATGTGAACCTTGGTCACCAGCGGGCAGGTGGCATCGAACACTTTCAGGCCACGGCCAGCAGCTTCCTGGCGCACAGCCTGGGAAACACCGTGGGCACTGAAGATGACGATGACATCGTCCGGCACCTGGTCCAGCTCTTCGACAAAGATGGCGCCGCGGTTACGCAAGTCTTCCACCACGAACTTGTTGTGCACCACTTCGTGACGCACATAGATCGGCGGGCCGAAGACTTCCAGCGCACGGTTGACGATCTCGATCGCCCGGTCGACCCCGGCGCAGAAGCCGCGCGGGTTGGCGAGTTTGATTTGCATGCTCGGCTCCAGGCTTACAGGGCCTTCACCTCGAGGATCTCCACCTCGAAGGTCAGGGTCTTGCCAGCCAGTGGGTGATTGAAGTCGATGGTTACGTGGTCGTCATCGAACGCTTTGACCACACCCGGCAGCTCGGTGTTGGCGGCGTCGTTGAAGATGATCAGCAACCCTTCGGACAACTCCATGCCTTCGAAGTTGGACCGCGGCATGACCTGTACGTTCTGCGGGTTAGGCTGGCCGAAGGCGTTCTCCGGGGCCACTGCCACGGTGCGCTTGTCACCGGCCTTGAAGCCGAACAGGGCGTTTTCAAAGCCCGGCAGCAGGTTGCCATCACCCACTTTGAAAGTAGCCGGGGCCTTATCGAACGTGCTGTCGACGGTGTCGCCGTTTTCCAGGTGCAGCGCGAAGTGCAGGGTGACTTCGGTGTTCTGGCCGATACGGGTGTCAGTCATGGACCGGATCCTCGGACTTCTTGCTCTTGAACATATCCAGCACCAGCATCACCGCACCAACGGTGATGGCGCTGTCGGCCACGTTGAAGGCCGGGAAGTAATGGCGGTTCTGCCAGTGCACCAGGATGAAGTCGACCACATGGCCCAGCACGATGCGGTCGTACAGGTTGCCAATCGCCCCACCCAGCACCAGCGCCAGCGCCACGGCCAGCCAGGTCTCGTTGCGCCCCAGGCGCTTGAGCCAGACGACCAGTACCGCGCTGACCACCACGGCGATCAGGGCGAACAACCAGCGCTGCCAACCTGCACCATCAGCCAGGAAGCTGAACGCGGCACCGGTGTTGTAAGCCAGGGTCCAGCTGAAGTAGTCAGGAATGACCACGATCTGCTGGTACATGGTCAGGGCGTTGTTGAAGTACAGCTTGGTGGCCTGGTCGATGACCAGGACCAGCAAGCTCAGCCAAAGCCATGCAAGGCGCCCGAAGCGCCCCGCTGCAGGGTTAGGCATAGTGGCGCACCTCACCCTGGCCGCTCAGGTTGTCGACACAACGGCTGCAGATTTCCGGGTGCTCCGGGTGGCTGCCGACGTCGGCGCGGAAGTGCCAGCAACGGCCGCACTTGGCGTGACCGGACTTGACCACTTTCAGCTTGAGGCCTTCGACTTCGGTGGCTACGGCTTCGGCAGGCGCCTGTGCGAACGGCACCACGCTAGCGGCCGAGGTGATCAGCACGAAGCGCAGCTCGTCGCCCAGCTTGCCCAGGTCGGCACTCAGGCCTTCGTCGGCGTACAGGGTCACTTCAGCCTGCAGGTTGCCGCCAATGACCTTGGCGGTACGCTGGTTCTCCAGCTCTTTGTTCACCGATGCCTTCACCGCCATCACGCGGTCCCAGTAAGCACGGCCAAGCTCGGTGCCTTCCGGCAGCTCGCTCAGGCCTTCGTACCAGCCGTTGAGCATGACCGACTCGTTGCGCTCGCCCGGCAGGTACTGCCAGATTTCGTCGGCGGTGAATGCCAGGATCGGCGCGATCCAGCGCACCAACGCTTCGCTGATGTGGAACAGCGCGGTCTGGCAGGAACGGCGGGCGACACTGTTGGCGCCGGTGGTGTACTGGCGGTCCTTGATGATGTCGAGGTAGAAGCCGCCCAGTTCCTGTACGCAGAAGTTGTGCACTTTGGAGTAGACGTTCCAGAAACGGTACTCGCTGTAGTGCTCTTCCAACTCGCGTTGCAGCAGCAGGGTACGGTCCACGGCCCAGCGGTCCAGCGCCAGCATGTCTTCCGAGGCCAGCAGGTCGCGGGCCGGGTCGAAGCCGGACAGGTTGGAAAGCAGGAAACGCGCGGTATTACGGATACGCCGGTAAGCATCGGCGCTGCGCTGCAGGATCTGCTCGGAAACCGCCATTTCACCGGAATAGTCGGTGGCCGAAACCCACAGGCGCAGGATATCGGCACCCAGGGTGTTGTTGACCTTCTCCGGCTCGATGGTGTTACCCAGCGACTTGGACATCTTGCGGCCGTTCTCGTCCACGGTGAAGCCGTGGGTCAGCAGCTCGCGGTACGGCGCGTGGTTGTCGATGGCGCAACCGGTCAGCAAGGACGAGTGGAACCAGCCGCGGTGTTGGTCGGAACCTTCCAGGTACAGGTCAGCGCGCGGGCCGGTAGCGTGGCCGATGTCGTGCGAGCCACGCAGTACGTGCCAGTGGGTGGTACCGGAGTCAAACCACACATCGAGGGTGTCAGCGATCTTGTCGTACTGGTCGGCTTCAGCGCCCAGCAGTTCGGCGGCGTCCAGCTTGAACCAGGCCTCGATGCCTTGCTGCTCGACACGCTTGGCCACTTCTTCCATCAGTTCGACAGTGCGCGGATGCAGCTCGCCGGTCTGCTTGTGCAGGAAGAACGGGATCGGCACACCCCAGTTGCGCTGACGCGAGATGCACCAGTCCGGGCGGTTGGCGATCATCGCGTGCAGGCGCGCCTGGCCCCAGGCCGGGACGAACTTGGTGTCTTCGATGGCTTTCAGCGCACGCTCACGCAGCGGCTCGCCAGTGCTCGGCTGCTTGTCCATGCCCACGAACCACTGCGCGGTGGCGCGGTAGATCAGCGGAGTCTTGTGGCGCCAGCAGTGCATATAGCTGTGGCTGATGGTTTCGGTGTGCATCAGCGCACCGACTTCGCTCAGCTTCTCGACGATGGCCGGGTTGGCCTTCCAGATGAACTGGCCGCCGAAGAATGGCAGCGACTCGACATACACGCCGTTGCTCTGCACCGGGGTAAGGATGTCGTCGTTGACCATGCCGTAGCGCTTGCAGGTGACGAAGTCGTCTTCACCGTAGGCTGGCGCGGAGTGCACCACACCGGTACCGGCGCCCAGCTCGACGTAGTCAGCCAGGTACACTGGCGACAGGCGGTCGTAGAACGGGTGACGGAAGTTGACCAGCTCCAGCGCCGAACCTTGGGCGGTGGCAAGAACCGAACCTTCCAGGTTGTAGCGCTTCAGGCACGACTCGACCAGCTCTTCAGCCAGCACCAGCAGGCGCTCGCCGGTGTCGACCAGGGCGTACTTGAATTCCGGGTGGATGTTCAGGGCCTGGTTGGCCGGGATGGTCCACGGGGTGGTGGTCCAGATCACGATGGCGGCCGGCTTGGTCAGCGAGGCCAGGCCGAAGGCGGCGGCCAGCTTGGCCTCATCGGCAACCGGGAAGGCCACGTCGATGGTCTGCGACTTCTTGTCGGCGTACTCGACTTCCGCTTCAGCCAGCGCCGAACCGCAATCAAAGCACCAGTTCACCGGCTTCAGGCCCTTGAACACGAAGCCTTGCTTGACCATCTCGGCCAGGGCGCGGATTTCACCGGCCTCGTTGGCAAAGTTCATGGTCTTGTAGGGGTTGTCCCAGTCACCCAGCACGCCCAGGCGGATGAACTCGGTCTTCTGCCCTTCGATCTGCTCGGCGGCGTACTCGCGGCAGAGCTCGCGGGTACGGTCGGCAGAAAGGTGCTTGCCGTGGGTAACCTCGACCTTGTGCTCGATCGGCAGGCCGTGGCAGTCCCAGCCTGGCACGTACGGCGCATCGAAGCCGGCCAGGGTCTTGGAGCGGACGATCATGTCCTTGAGGATCTTGTTCAGCGCATGACCGATGTGAATCTTGCCGTTGGCATAGGGCGGGCCGTCGTGCAGGACGAACTTGGGACGATCCTTGCCAATTTCGCGCAGCTTCTGGTACAGGCCAATGCTGTCCCAGCGCTGCAGGATCTGCGGTTCGCGCTGAGGCAGGCCGGCCTTCATGGGGAAGGCGGTGTCCGGAAGGTTAAGCGTGGCTTTGTAGTCGGTCATTTCAGGCTCTTCGTTAGCGGTTGAGCGTGCCAATGTGCACGTGCGGCGGCGATATCCGCATCGATCGCCGACTTCAGCGCCTCCAGGGAGGCGAATCGCTGCTCTTCACGCAGCTTGTGGTGGAACTCCACCGTCAGGCGCCGGCCGTAAAGATCGCCGGCAAAGTCCAAAAGATGAATCTCCAGGTGCGGGCGCCCATCACCGGCAACGGTGGGGCGCACGCCGATATTGCCGACACCCGGCCAAGCTTTGCCGTCGATCACGATGCTGGCCAGGTATACCCCGGACAGCGGCACGCGACGGCGCTTGAGCTGGATGTTGGCGGTTGGTGTGCCGAGCTGGCGGGCCAGCTTCTGGCCGTGCAGCACGCGGCCTGTAATGCGGTACGGGCGGCCCAGCAGGTGTTCGGCCAGCTCGAAGTTGCCCTCGGACAAGGCCTTGCGCACTTCGGTGCTGCTGACCCGCAGGCCATCCTGGATGACCGTGTTGGCGGCCTCGACGGTAAAGCCATACGCGTTGCCGGCCTCGACCAGGAAAGCGAAGTCGCCAGCGCGGTCGCAGCCGAAGCGGAAGTCATCGCCCACTTCGAGATGACGCACGCCCAGGCCGTCGACCAGGATGGCCTTGACGAAGGCATCGGCACTGAGCTTGCTCAGACGCTGGTTGAACGCCAGGCACAGCACCCGGTCGATACCTTCGGTCGCCAGCAGCTCTATCTTGTCGCGCAGCCGGGCCAGGCGCGCTGGCGCGGTATCGGGTGCGAAGTACTCGCGTGGTTGCGGTTCGAAGATCACCACGCAGGTCGGCAGGCCCAAGGCCTGACCGCGCTCGCGCAGGCGCGCCAGGATTGCCTGGTGGCCGCGGTGAACCCCGTCGAAGTTGCCAATGGTGGCGACACAGCCCCGGTGCTCGGGGCGCAGGTTGTGAAGACCTCGAACCAGCTGCATAACGCGCTTCTTGCTCATAAAGTGGCCGATTATAACCACACCCGGGCGCTGGTGACAGGCAGCAGCGCCCAAGGGCGGCGTGGAATGCGAAAAACCGACGCCTGACCCGCCAAAAGCCTCAGTGCAAGGCCTTGCGAGCGAAATGCCGGGGCCTGAAGCCACACAGGTACAGGCAGCCAAAATACGTCACGACGCCCGCCAGGATCAGCGCCCCAAGCCGCAGGAAGCGCTCAAGCATAATGCCCTGCTCCCAGGCCGGCATATAGTGCATGCCCGCCAGCAGTACTGCCGACATCAGCGTCACTGCCAACACAAGCTTGAGCAGGAACACTGCCCAGCCAGGCTGAGGCTCGAACAGCTGCTGACTGCGCAGCTTCCAGAACAGCAAACCGGCATTCAGGCAGGCACCGAGGCTGATCGCCAATGCCAGGCCGGCATGTGCAAGCGGGCCGACCAGGGCAAGGTTGAACAGCTGGGTGCAGACCAAGGTGAAGACTGCGATCTTCACCGGCGTGCGAATATTCTGCTGCGCATAGAAGCCAGGTGCCAGTACCTTGATCAGAATGATCGCCAGCAAGCCCACGGAATAGGCGATCAACGCCCGCTGGGTCATGGCCGCATCAAACGCGCTGAACTTGCCATATTGAAACAGCGCAACGGTCAGCGGCTCGGCAAGAATGGCCAAAGCCAGGGTGCAGGGCAGCACCAGCAGGAAGCACAGGCGCAGGCCCCAGTCGAGAATCCGTGAGTACTCCTCGCGGTCCTTGTTGGCGTAGGTCTTGGCCAGGGTCGGCAGCAGGATGGTGCCCAGAGCAACGCCCAACACACCGGAAGGCAGCTCCATGAGGCGGTCGGCGTAGTACATCCACGACACCGAGCCGGCCACCAGGAAGGAGGCGAAGATGGTGTTGATGATCAGCGAGATCTGGCTCACCGACACCCCCAGGATCGCCGGCAGCATCTGCTTCAGTACCCGCCACACACCCGCGTCCTTGAGGTTCAGACGCGGTAGCACGAGCATGCCGATCTTCTTCAGCGCTGGCAGCTGGTACAGCAACTGCGCCAGGCCACCCGCCAGCACGCCCCAGGCCAACGCCATGATTGGCGGGTTGAAGTACGGCGTCAGCAACACGGCGAAGGCGATCATCGCCACGTTCAGCAAGGTAGGCGTGAAGGCCGGCACCGAAAAGCGGTTCCAGGTATTGAGGATCGCTCCGGCCAGGGAAGACAGCGAGATCAGGAATATATAAGGAAACGTCACCCGCAACAGGTCGGTGGTCAGCGCGTATTTTTCGGTGCTGTCGACAAAACCCGGGGCCGTCGCCCACACCACCCACGGTGCAGCGAGGATGCCGATGGCGGTCACCAGGGCCAGCACCAGGGTCAGAAGGCCGCTGACATAGGCAATGAAGGTGCGCGTCGCCTCCTCGCCCTGCTGGGTCTTGTACTCGGCCAGAATCGGCACGAAGGCCTGGGAGAATGCGCCTTCGGCGAAGATGCGCCGCAACAGGTTGGGCAGTTTGAACGCGATGAAGAAGGCATCGGTAGCGACACCAGCACCAAAGATGCGGGCCAGGATGGTGTCGCGAATAAAGCCCAGCACCCGCGAAATCATGGTGATCGAGCTTACTGCAGCCAGGGATTTGAGCAGGTTCATCGAAAAGATTCACGCCAATGACAGAGGACGCTGCCAGATAGCGTCCGAATGTGCGATACTCCCGCGCCTTCGCAGGGGAGCCAAAAATTCCCGAGTGTACAGGTCGCGCAGCAGAAAGGAATCTTTCCCGCTTGTTGGCGCACCGCTCGGCGGAACCTTGCAGGTGGCCTTGACATCCGCTCGACTGATCGGCATGATTCGCGGCCTATTTTGTTTGCTATTTACCTAAAGTCTTTCGAGGAGCTCGACGGTGGCCAACACACCTTCCGCCAAGAAACGTGCAAAACAGGCTGAGAAGCGTCGCAGCCACAACGCCAGCCTGCGTTCCATGGTCCGCACCTACATCAAGAATGTAGTTAAAGCCATCGACGCAAAAGACGCCGAAAAAGCGCAAGCCGCTTACGTTCTGGCTGTACCTGTAATCGACCGTATGGCCGACAAGGGTATCATCCACAAGAACAAGGCTGCTCGTCACAAAGGCCGTCTGAATGGCCACATCAAGGCGCTGAAAGAAGCTGCAGCTGCCTAAGCGACGCGCTAGTCGAAAAACCGACCCTAGGGTCGGTTTTTTGTTGCCTGCGATTTATGCTTGCGGGCACAGCTCCATGTGGTACTTGATCTCTGTGGGAGCGGCCTTGCGTCGCGGAAGAGCTGCGGGGCAACCCCGGCAAGCTCAGCTTCTGCGCTGAGGCCGAGGGGCCGCTACGCACCCCTGTCGCGACGCAAGGCCGCTCCCACAAAAAAGCGGGGCCGCGTTTGGCGGCCCTACTTTTACATCACTTGGCGATTTGAATCTTCGGTGCCCACTGCAGCCATTCATCCTCGGCCTTTTCGAACAAGGCAAAGGTCTGTTGCGGCCGTGCCGGGTTACCCATCTGCTCGCCATCTGGCGTTGCAAAGGCGATACCGCCATCGATCAGGGTTTCCACCGACTCCGTACGCACTGTAGCGCCCTTGAACAGACCCCAGTCGAAACCGAAACCACTGCTGTTCCAGAAGCGGCTACCGCTGCGCACCAAGGCGGCATAGCGCGGCTCGATGAGGATATGAATCAGCACGCGGTCAGCGCTCTGGCCCAGCTCGAAGCCTGTCACCTTGCCCACCGTAACCTCACGATAGGTAACCGGCACACCCGGCTTGATCGAGCCGCGGCGTGGTGCACTGAGCGTCAATGGCAGGCCGACCTCTGGCCCTGCTACCTGCGGTGCTTCGGCCAAAGCGATGAAATCGCGCTGCGGCCCACGGTTCTTGGCTGCAGGCTGCACTTCCAGGTACTGCCCACCTATCAAGGTGTCCAGGTTTTCAGTGCGCACCAGGCCCAAGGCCGGCTTGACCACCCAGAACTGCGTACCGGCACGGGCAATACGATCCGCCGCTTCGGTAATGCGCGCCCGTAGCAGCACCGCCTGCAGGTCATCGGTGAGGTCGACGCTCTCGATGCTGCCCACATCCAGGCCGCGGAAGCGGATGGCCGTGCCCGGTTTCAGGCCATCAGCACGCTCTACACGGATGGTGATCAACGTACCCGCACGGTTTACCGCCTCCTGGCTGTCATGCAGGCGGAAGCGTGGAATGTGTCGTTTCAGCGGTACATCGGGCCGTGGCGTATCGAACGCAATACCGCCGGCCATCAGTGTTTGCAGCGACTCACTCTTGATCTTGATGCCCGACAGGCCGCCGGTCAGGGTGATCCCACTGACGTTCCAGAAGCGCGACGAACCATTGACCAGCTTCTCGTACTCCTTCTCGATATGCACACCGATCAGGATGCGGTTGCTGTTACGGGCGAACTGATAGCTCTGCACGCTACCCACCTTCACCTGGCGATACATCACCGGGCTGCCGATTTCCAGCGAACCCAAGGTGTCGGCGAACAACACCATGTGCAGGCCCGGCGCTTTGAGGTCGAGCGGCGGCGCCTTGGCACGCGCCTCGAACTCACGCTCTGGCCGTGCGCCCTTCTCACCAGGACGAATGGCGATGTAGTTACCTTTGACCAGCGCTTCCAGGCCCGTGATTCCCGCCAGGGAAATCGACGGTTTGACTACCCAGAACTGCGTCCCGTCTACCAGGTAGTCCTCGGTCAGCGGGTCGAGTGTCAGCTCGGCAGAAGCGCTGGCCAGGTTGTCTTCCATCTTCAGGGCTTTCAGCGAGCCCACCTGAATGCCCTTGTACATGACCGGCGTGCGACCCGCCTGCAGGCCTTCATAATCGCTCAGCTTCACTTTTACCCGGATACCCGCCTGGGCTGCATCGAAGTCCTCGTACAGGCGGAACGGCAGGCTTGGATCGGTGGGCGGGCTGTCCTTGCGGTACTCCGGCGTGGCGAAGGCGATACCACCCGCCACAATGCTCGACAACGACTCACTGCGCACCTTCACACCCGAAAGCGAAGCATCGATGCTGACACCGCTGGCGTTCCAGAAACGCGTGTGCTTGCGCACCAGGCTGGCGTAGGCCGGCTCGATGAAGACTTTCACCTCTACGGTGCTCTGGTCCTCGGACAGGCGGTAGCTTTTCACCCGGCCAACCTGAATCTGCTTGTAGAACACCGGGCTGTCACGGTTGAGCGAGCCCAGCCTGTCGGCCTTGAGGGTCAGGTGCAGGCCGGGTTCAGAATCCGAGAGCGGTGGCGCCACCTTCAATGCCACAAAGCGTTTGGTACGTTCCCCCTCCCCCGGGCTAACAGCGATGTAGTTACCCGACACCAGTGTTTCAAGGCCGGATATACCGGCCAGGCTGACGCTCGGCTTCACCAACCAGAAACGCGTACCTTTATTCAGGTGGGGCTCGGCGGCCTTGTTCATCTCGATGGTAGCGATCACCCCCTGCGTGTCGCCCTTGGCGTCGAGCACCAGGCTTTTCACCTTGCCAACCGGCATGCCTTTGTAGATGACCTCGGTCTTGTTGGCGACGATACCCTCTCCCGACTCGAAGCGGACTTCAATTTCCACGCCAGCGTCGCGGTAGGCCTGCCACGCGAGCCAGCCACCGATCATTAGCGCAATCAAGGGCAGGATCCAGATGGCCGACCAGTTCGAGGCAGGGCGGGTTTTAGCCGTTGGCAGGTCACTCATGGTCGTCATCCGACTCCGTGTTATCCCAAATCAGTCGGGGATCGAAAGTTAAAGCGGCAAGCATTGTCAGGATCACCACAGTTGCGAAGGCGACAGCGCCCAGGTTGGCTTCGACACTGGCTATTCGGCCAAAATTCACCACTGCCACCAGGATGGCAATGACGAAGATATCCAGCATGGACCAGCGCCCGATGAATTCGATGAAGCGGTACATCAATATCCGCTGCCGGGCCGAAAGCGGTTGCCGCCGCTGGACGGAGTACAACAGCAAGCCGATGCCCACCAGCTTGAACGTGGGGACCAGGATACTGGCAATGAACACCACAGCCGCAATGGGCACCATGCCATGCTTGAGCAGGGTGATGACACCGGACATGATGGTGTCCGGGCTGCCCTGACCGAGGGTACTCACGGTCATGATCGGCAGTATGTTGGCTGGGATGTAGAGGATCGACGCCGCAATCAGCAACGCCCAGGTGCGCGCGATACTGTTAGGCCGGCGTGCATGCACGATAGCGCCGCAGCGTGTGCAGGTTTGCGAAGTGCTGTCTGGCTCTTGCCTGTTCAGCTCGTGACACTCATTGCAGACAACAATGCCTGCGTCAATCGCCCGCATGCAGGTCCTCCCCCGATAGCGCACTCCAGATCTGGTGGGGCGACATCACAACCTCGAGCCACACCTGGATCAATAACAGACTGATGAAACAGAACAGCCCAAGGCCCACGGTCAGTTCGGCCAGGTCCACCAGTTTGACGATGGCCACCAGCACCCCCATGAAATAGACCTCGAGCATGCCCCAGTCACGCAGATGGTGATAGATGCGGTAGAAGACCAGGCCGTAGTCACGTCCGAAGTTCAAGCGGATGCTCAACAGCACGGCCAGCTGACAGAGCAGCTTCGCCAGCGGAATGACCATGCTACAGAGCAACACCACTACGGCAACACCGCGCATTCCCGAGTTGTACAGGCCTAGCACGCCACTCCAGACCGTATCGTCCGAAGTCTGACCAAGCAGGTGCAACTGCATGATCGGCAGGAAATTGGCCGGCACGAACAGCAAAAGGGCCGCCAGTACCAAGGCCAGGCTGCGATTGACCACATTGTGCCGGTGGGCATAGAGCTCGTAGCCGCAGCGCGGGCATTGGGCTTTCTCATCATGCTGCAGCACGGGCTTGCGCAGCAGCAGGTCACATTCATGGCAGGCGACAAGCTCGTCCAACGGCAGCTGGTCCAGGGTTTCAGGTTCGACAGAATTGGACATATGGCGCTTCTGAATAGGTGCGTGGTGGCTATTCTAGTGTTCTGGCTCGAATTGTGGGAGGCGACATTGGCCTGGAGGGTATGCGCCCCTGCCTGGCGTTGCCCCCTTCCCCGTAGGAGCGGGTTTACCCGCGAACACCGGCGAAGCCGGTGCCATCTCCGCTC
>NZ_BCBP01000065.1:0-38725 GCF_001753955.1 Pseudomonas sp. NBRC 111139 | reverse complement strand
CCTCCCTCCGCAAGGCCTACGTTCGGCCTCCTGAAGTCGCGAAGATCAAGATCAAGATCAAGATCAAGATCAAGATCAAGATCAACAGCAACAGCAACAGCAACAGCAACAGCAACAGCAACAGCAACAGCAGCACAGTACAGTTTTGCCTTGTTATTTCCATTGACTGTACCGGCCGGTGACTCCGCATAATGACGCCTCGAATTCACCCGGAGGTGGCATGAGCAAGACAGTCCTGGTACTGGTGGAAACCGTCGACGATTACCTGCCCATGCTGGAGCAGGCCGGTTACCACCTGATCCGTGCCCCTTCGCCGCAACTGCGCGCCGATGCCATTCATCGCCACGCCGAAGAAATCGATGCGGTACTCACCCGTGGGCCGCTGGGGCTATCCGCCACCGAAATTGATGCATTACCCAGATTGCAGATCATCTGCGTGATCGGCGCCGGCTACGAGCAGGTCGACCTGGCCGCCGCCGCCGCACGCGGCATAACCGTCACCAATGGCGCCGGGGCCAATGCCGCAGCCGTCGCCGACCACACCCTGGCCCTGCTGCTGGCGCTGCTGCGCGACATTCCTCGTGCCGATGCCAGCACGCGGCGCGGTGAATGGAACCGGGTGATCAGCCCCTCCGTGAGTGGCAAACGCCTGGGCATTCTCGGCCTCGGCGCAGTGGGGCTGGCGATCGCCAAGCGGGCCCACTTGGGCTTCGACATGCCCGTCAGCTACCACAGCCGCACACCACGCCAGGATGTGCCCTATGCCTGGTACGACAGCCCTCGGCACTTGGCTGCAGCCGTCGACATCCTGGTGGTGGCCACCCCCGGTGGCGCCAACACCCGGCATCTGGTCGATGCCCACGTCCTTCAGGCCCTGGGCGCTGAAGGCTATCTGGTGAACATCGCCCGTGCCAGCGTGGTCGACACGCAGGCCCTGATTGCCGTATTGCAGCGTGGCCAGCTGGCTGGCGCCGCGCTGGATGTTTTCGATGACGAGCCAGCAGTGCCTGATGCACTCAAGGCCTTGCCCAACACTGTGCTCACACCCCACGTGGCTGGCCAATCGCCAGAAGCCGCGCGCGACACGGTGGCCTTGGTGCTGCGCAACCTGCAGGCGTTCTTTGCCGGTGAGCCAGTTTTGACCCCGGTACGCCCGTAGCCCTTTTCCAGATATCTGCCTGGCAGCGCCCAGGTAACAAGGAGTGTGTGCATGCAACTCGAAATCTTCCAGGTCGATGCCTTTTCCACTGAACCGTTCGGTGGCAACCCGGCCGCAGTGATCCCACTGGAAAGCTGGCTGCCGGACGATGTGCTGCAGCGCATCGCTGAAGAAAACAACCTGTCAGAAACAGCCTACTTCGTGCGCAAAGGCGAAACGTTCGACCTGCGTTGGTTCACCCCCACCGTGGAAGTCGACCTGTGCGGCCATGCTACCTTGGCCTCGGCTTACGTGCTGTTCGAGCAACTGGGTGAGCAGGCGCAAGTACTGCGCTTCAACACCCGCAGTGGCGAGCTGCGTGTCAGCCGCGGCACTGATGGCCTGCTGGCCATGGACTTCCCGGCCAAACAACCCGTAGCGGTGGACACGCCGGCGGGCCTGCTGCAGGCGCTGGGCTTGAGCCAGGCGAAGGCGGTGTACCGTAGCGACGATTATGTGGTGGTGATCGATGACGCCATGCTGCTCGAAACGTTGAAACCCGACTTTGTTGCGCTGTCGGCCTTCGACGTCCGTGGCATTGCCGTGACCGCGGCAGGGCGTGGCTTTGACTTCGTCACCCGCTGGTTCGGCCCGCGGGTTGGTGTGAATGAAGACCCGGTAACCGGCTCGGCGCACACTTCGCTGGCACCGGTATGGGCCCAGAGTCTGGGCAAGAACGTGCTGAGCTGCGAGCAGGGCGGGGCACGCAAAGGGCAGTTGCAGTGCGAAGTGCCGGGCAATGGCCGCGTAATCATCAGTGGGCGGGCGGCGTTGTACCTGCGTGGTACTGCGTACATCTAGCCGTAAGTGCGATGCCCTGTAGCAGACAGCCAGCCCTTTTGGGCTGCGCTGTCTCGCAGAGTACAAAAGCAGCAAGCAAGCGGCTTTCGCGGCGGGCTTCTATAATTGCAGGCCCATCTTTGCATTCGAGGAGCCACCCATGGCCCTGGAAAAACAAGGCACCTGCCTGTGCGGCGACACGCGGCTGACGGTCACCGTCGACAATACTCATATCAGCGCTTGTCATTGCAGCATGTGCCGCAAGTGGACCGGCGGCCCGCTGCTGGTGGTGCACTGCAGCAAGCCTCCGCTGATCGAAGGGCGTGCGCCCAGCGTCTATGATTCGTCCGACTGGGCCCAGCGTGCTTTCTGTGGCCGCTGTGGTACGCACCTGTACTACCGGCTCAAGGCCAACGACTTCCATGCCGTGCCGGTCGGCCTGCTCGATGGCGACCAAGCCTGGGATTTCGACCTGCAGATCTTCGTCGAACAGAAGCCCGCGTGGTACTGCTTCGCCAATCAGACCAAGGAGCTGTCCGGCCAAGAGGTGTTCGAGCAGAACAGCTGATTCAACGTCATGTTTGTCCGGAGGCATTCCGTGGGTGAATGCCTCCGGACATTTCTGCCTGAACTTGCCAAACCGGTGCATTCCTGAGAAAAGGGCGGTTTTGTTTTTCAGCGTTTGGAGTGTACCCGTGAGCCAAGAACTGCAGATCATCGACCTGGTCGAGGGTGATGGCAAAGCCGCCGTCAAAGGTGCCCTGATCACCACCCAGTACACCGGCTGGCTGGCCGATGGCAGCGAGTTCGACTCGTCCTGGTCGCGCGGTAAGCCGTTCCAGTGCGTGATCGGTACCGGCAGGGTAATCAAAGGCTGGGATCAAGGCCTGATGGGCATGCGCGTAGGTGGCAAGCGCAAGCTGCTGGTGCCGGCGCACCTGGGGTATGGCGAACGCAGCGTGGGGGCGATCCCGCCGAATTCGGACCTGACCTTCGAGATCGAACTGCTGGAAGTGCTCACGCGGGATGATTGAGTGGGCACGTTGCAACCCGAGGTTCTTGCACCTTACACAATTGCGCAACACCCAGCCCCTAATCTAGGCCTTGCCTAGGGAACGGCATCCACCTCCAGGGAGGAACCAAACGGGTTCGGGGCACTCTGACCCTGACGCGTTGCCAGGGATGGCATTCACTACACGGGCGCCCTGCAACTGGCCGGGCGATGTGGCGGGTAAACCCGATTTTCTCTGCCACACGAGCCTGTCTTGATGAAGTTGCCAACATTCTTCCGTCGTCGCCGCCACTTGCTGCTGAGCCTGGTGCTCACAGCCGTCGCCGTACCATTGGCCCTGGAGGCTGTCGAAAGCCGGGCACGACCGGTGGATGGCACCCAGACCCTGGTGTTTCTGCGTCATGGCGAGAAGCCGGGCGAGGGGCTCGGGCAGTTGAATTGCCAGGGCCTCAACCGTGCGCTGGACCTGGCCACTATACTGCCCGAGCGCTTCGGCAAGGCCGACTATGTGTTTGCCGCCAACCCCACGCGGCATGTCGAGGAAGGCAGCCGGGATGAAAGCTACAGCTACATCCGCCCACTGATGACCATCACCCCCAGTGCCATCCGCCTCGGCTTACCGGTGAATATCGACTACGGCGCCAACGACACCGCTGAACTGGCCGATGAGTTGCTGAGCGACAAATACCGCAATGCGACCATCTATACCGCCTGGTCCCACGGCTACCTGCCGGAACTGATCAACACGGTGGCCGGCAAGGCCTTGGGGGAGGAGCGGGTGATCACCGAGGACTGGAGCGGCGAAGACTTCGACACCCTCTACGTACTGACCCTGACCTGGCACGATGGCAAGGCCAGCCTGTTGAGCCGCAATGTGCGTCAGGGCCTGAATGACGGTGCGCATAGCTGCCCGACCTGATCCGCTGGTACTGTTTGGCAAGGAAGCCGGAACAGGGATGAGCGATGAAGCAGCGGGTAACGGTGATCGGTGGCGGAGTGGTGGGCCTGGCGACGGCTTACGCGCTGGTTCGGGAAGGGCGGTCGGTTGACCTGATCGAGGCCCGCGACAGCCTGGCGTCGGCCACCAGCTTTGCCAATGGCGGGCAATTGTCCTATCGCTATGTGGCGCCGCTGGCTGATGCCGGGGTGCCGTGGCAGGCGCTGGGCTGGCTGTTGCAGGGCGAGTCGCCATTGCGCTTGCGCTTGCGCATGGACCTGGCCCAGTGGCGCTGGCTGCTGGCATTCACCCTGGCTTGCAGGCGTAGCGTCAATCGCCGTAATGCCGGGCAATTGCTTGAGCTGGCGCTGCACAGCCAGGCTGTTCTGGCGCAGTGGCGCGAACATCAGAACCTGGGGGATTTCGCCTGGCGGCGCAATGGCAAGCTGGTGGCTTTTCGCAGTGAACGGGCCTTTGCCAAAGGCCGGGAACAGTTGACGGACCCGGCCAGTCAGCAGGTGCTGGCGGCTGCCGAGCTGCGCGCGCTGGAGCCTGCCCTGGATGGCGCACCGTTTGTGGGTGGCGTGTTCACGGCGGGCGAAGAGGTTGGCGATTGCCACGTGTTTTGCTTGCGGCTGGAGGCGCTGTTGCGCGCGTCGGGCCAGTGCCGTTTCCTGCTTGGCCGGCCAGTGACGCAATTGGTTCAGCGCCAGGGCCAGGTCGTGGCACTGCAACTGGGCGATCTGCAGCTGGACGTGGAGCAGTTGGTGCTGTGTGCCGGGCATCGCGGCCCAGGCTTGGCATTACCGGGGGTGCAGATACCGGTTTACCCGCTGAAGGGCTACAGCCTGACCGCACCGATCAGCGCCGGGCACCTGCCCCCGGAGGTGAGCCTTACCGACTATGAGCGCAAAATCGTCTATGCACACCTGGGGCAGCAGCTGCGGGTAGCGGCGATGGTGGACATTGTCGGCTTCGACGAGTCGGTGGACATGCGCCGTTTGCAGAGCATGCGGCGGCTGGCGCTGGAGACGCTGCCGAGGGCGGCGGATTATGGCCAGGCGGTGGAGTGGGCGGGGATGCGACCAGCGACACCTACCGGGGTGCCGATCATAGGTGGGACGGTGTACCGCAACCTGTGGCTGAACCTGGGGCATGGGGCGTTGGGGTTCACCTTGGCCTGTGGCAGTGCGCAGCGTTTGGCCAGGATGATGTGTTAAGCGGGCCGGCCTCTTCGCGGCTAAAGCCGCTCCTACGAGGACCCCACGGTATTCAGGCTTGCGCTGGTCCGGTAGGAGCGGCTTTAGCCGCGAAGAGGCCGGTACAGGCGAAGGCTGTCTAGCGGCCGAAGCGCATCGGCCAGCCCACCACTTTCTTCGCCCGTGGCGTCGCATAGGTGCGCACTTTGGACGTGCTCAACCCCATGCGCACCAGCGATTCGGCAATGGTCACCGCTGCACTCACACCATCCACCACCGGCACGCCGGTGCGTTGGCGAATCTGCTCGTCCAGCCCGGCCATGCCGCCACAACCCAGGCAAATCACCTCGGCCTTGTCGTCACGCACGGCGCGTTCGGCCTGCTCGACAATCGCCTCCACGGCCCGCAGCGGGTCGGCTTCCAGTTCCAGCACCGCCAGCCCGCTGGCTCGCACCGAGGCGCAGCGGTCATACAGGCCCGAGAGCTTCAGGCGGTCCTCGATCAATGGCACGGTGCGGTCAAGCGTGGTTACTACGGAATAGGCGTGGCCCAGGTACATTGCCGTGCTGGCGGCGGCATCAGTAATGTCCACCACAGGCACGTTGAGCAGTTCCTGCAGGCCTTCGCGGCCATGTTCGCCATAACCGGCCTGGATCACGGCATCGTAGGGCCCTTCAAAGGCCAGGACCCGGTCCATCACCGCGATGGCCGCCAGGTAGCTTTCGAAGTTGCCCTCCACCGATTCGGCGCCGAACCAGGGTGTGAGGCCGACGATTTCGGTACCAGGTGCGGCCACCGCACGGGCCTGTTCGGCAATGGCGTGGGTGATGGCTTCGGTGGTGTTGACGTTGGCGATCAGAATGCGCATGGGCAGTCCTCCCTGACTAATGGCTGCTGTGGTCGACGGCGATGCACTCGCCGCTGATGTCGTGGTATTGGCGGTTGCGTGGGGCGATCAACAGATAGAGGGCGGCGGCGATGCCGGCACCGATCAGCCAGGAGAACGGCGCGATACCCTGGAAGTTGGGCACCAGGGCCAGCACGATGGCCAGCAGTGCGGCCGGCACGAAGGCGGCCACGGCGCGCAGGTTGATGCCCTTGCTGTAGTGATAGGCGCCGGCCGGGTGCTCGGTATACAGCTCTGGCACGTTGATGCAGCCTTTGCGCAGCAACCAGTAGTCGGACATGATCACGCCGTACAGCGGGCCGAGCAGGGCGCCCAGGCCCGACAGGAAGTACACGATCACCAGCGGGCTGTTGTACAGGTTCCAGGGCAGGATCAGCACCGCCAGGGTGGCACTGATCAGCCCGGCACGGCGGAAGTTCAGGTGGCGCGGTGCCAGGTTGCTGAGTACGAAGGCTGGGGCGACGAAGTTGGCCATGATGTTCACCGCCACGGTGACGATCAGGAAGGCCAGGCAGCCGAGCACCAGGAATGGCGTGCTGGGTATGGCGGCGACGATCTGCGTCGGGCTGTCGATGATGTGGCCGTTGATCTGGAATTGCGCGCCGCACAGCACCACGGTGATCACGGCGAACACCAGGATGTTCACCGGCAGGCCCCAGAAGTTGCCGACGCGGATGGTCTTGCGGCAAGGCGAGGAGCGGGCGAAGTCACAGAAGTTCAGCACCAGGGTGCCGTAGATCGCCAGCCACAGTGCGCCGCCGGCAAAGATGTTGCGCCACATCTCGTAGCCGGTCAGCGGGGTAGCCACCGACCAGGCAATGCGCGCGTCGGCCTTGAAGTACATGAACACCGCCAGGGCGGCGACGGTCAGCAGGATCACAGGCCCGGCAAAGGCCTCGTAACGGCGCACCATCTCCATGCCGTAGGCCAGGATCACCAGCTGCACCAGCCAGATCGACACGAAACACACCCAGCCCAGGCTCGACAGGCCGAGGATGCTGTCGTGGTCGTAGGCTGCCAGTTGCGGCCACACGGCGGTGAGCAGCACCCGCAGCACCACCGATGCCAGGTAGGTCTGGATGCCGAACCAGGCGATGGCGATGATGGCACGGATCAGCGCCGGGATCTGCGCGCCGTGGATGCCGAAGGCAATGCGGCTGATGACCGGGAACGGTACCCCGGTTTTCTGGCCCATGTAACCCGACAGGTTCATGAAGAAGTACACCAGGACCGCGCCGATGGCCAGCGACAACAGAATTTGCCAGCCGCCCAGGCCGAGGGCGAACAAGCCCATGGCGAACGAATAGTTGGCGATATTGTGCACATCGTTGGTCCACAGCGCGAAGATGCTGTAGCCGCCCCAGCGACGGCCTTCCATACGCGTGGGCGCCAGGTCGCGGTTATGCAGGCGCGGGCTGAGAACAAGGTCCGGCTGGTGGCCGGCAAGCGTGGACGCGGGGTGTGTGCTGGCGACGGATTGTTCAGGGGCAAGGTCGAGGCTGCTACTCATTCCGGCGGGCTCCTGATGCACATGGACTGCGATGAGCGGGCATGCGCACGGGCTCGCCATCTCGTCGGTGCAGCGTTGGCATCACAGGGTTGTGGGCGCGGCGGCCGACATTGGGTCGGCGTCGCGGATTCTTGTGTATCTATGTTTTGTTTAAGTTGTATACAAAACACGAACACACAAAAGCGAGTTCCATGCCAAGGGAAGAGCAGGTTTCAATAGCTGATCATTTCGAACTTATCTTGTTAAAAGGTAAGTTAATGAAATACAGAGAATATAAGTTGACCAAATGAACAAGTTATATTTTTTGAAAGATTGATTAGTTGATCATTTGGTCAAAATAACGGGTGGAAAGTGTGTAACGAATTGGGGCGCTACTGAAGAAAGTGCACACAAAAATGGCACCTATGGTTACGTTTTTGTGTACAAAAAATAGTCAGCTTTTCCTGTGCTGGCCTCTTCGCGGGCACGCCTGCGAAGAGGCCAGCACAGGAGCCAATCAATCCATTGGCGGCAACCGCCGCTTGACCGGGGTCTTCTTGATGATCGCGGTATTGGTCTCGGCCAGCACATTCATGAGGTCGAGCAGGGTGTCCAGCTGCTCCATCGAGCGCACATGCAGTCGGGCGACGAAGCAGTCTTCGCCAATGACCTTGTCGCATTCGGTGAATTCAGGGATGGCAATGATCTGGCGCTCCACCTCCTGCAGCTTCCCCGGTAGCGGACGGATGCGCACGATCGCCTGCAACTGGTAGCCAAAGGCGCGCGGGTCGACCTCCACGGTATAGCCGCGCAGCACGCCACGCTCTTCCAGCCGGCGCAGGCGCTCGCTGACGCTGGGTGCGGACAGCCCGCTGACCTGCGCCAGCGCCTTGAGCGAGCGGCGCGAGTCCTCCATCAGTGCGTTGATCAATAATTGGTCAATGGCATCGGTCATGCTCACCTCATCAGGTAATTCGTGTTATCTGCCTTGATAGTAAAGGCAGGTTGGCGAAAATGCCTTGGTTATCCGCTGGATGGCCAGCCTGCAGCCTTTGCATACTGTTGCCATTATCAACGGGAGGTTTGAGATGGACAGTTCATTGCGCCGTGGCTCGCTGGAAATGGTTGCCGCCATGCTGATTTCCGGGACCATTGGCTGGTTCGTGCTGGTGTCCGGCCAGCCGGTGCTGGATGTGGTGTTCTGGCGCTGCGTGTTCGGTGCCGTGACCTTGCTGGCGATTTGCGCCGCGTTTGGCTTTCTGCGACCGGGCGTGATCAGCCGCACGGCATTTTTGCTGGCGATTGCCAGCGGGGTGGCCATTGTCGGCAACTGGCTGCTGTTGTTCGCTTCATACGCACGGGCGTCGATTGCCATCGGCACGGCGGTGTACAACGTGCAGCCGTTCATGCTGGTGGGGCTGGCGGCGCTGTTTCTGGGCGAAAAGATCACCTTAGCCAAGGTGACCTGGCTGAGTGTGGCGTTCCTCGGCATGCTGGCCATCGTCAGTGCCCATGGCGCTGGGCAAAGTAATGGCGAGGACTATCTGCTGGGGATTGCCCTGGCGCTGGGGGCGGCGTTTCTGTATGCAATCGCGGCCTTGATCATCAAGCGCCTGAGTGGCACGCCCCCGCACCTGATTGCGTTGATTCAGGTAACCACGGGTGTGTTGCTGCTGGCGCCATGGGTCACGCTTGGCGGGTTGTCGGTTGAAGTGCCGGCGTTGGCCAGCTTGTTGACACTGGGCATGGTGCACACCGGCCTGATGTATGTGCTGTTGTACAGCGCCATCCAGCGTTTGCCCACGGCGTTGACCGGTGCGCTGTCGTTCATTTACCCGATTGCGGCAATTCTGGTGGACTGGGTGGCGTTCGGGCACCGCCTGGCGCCGCTGCAGTGGCTGGGGGTGGGGTTGATCCTGTTGGCGGCGGCGGGCATGCAGCAGGGGTGGTGGTTCCGCTCGGCGCGGCATCCTGTAGGCGCGGGTTTACCCGCGAAGAGGCCCGCAAGGTAGAATGCCGCTTTTTGCCAGCCTGCGATCCGCCATGACCTCGCCCATCGACACCCTTGAGCAACACCTGCTTGCCGCCCTCGACCCTGCCCCACAGGAAACCCGCCGCCTGTTTCACGGGCGCGGCCGCTGCTGGCAGGGCCTGGAGCAGGTGACCGTCGACTGGCTGCAGGGCGTGCTGTCGGTCGCCTTGTTCCGTGAGCCGCCCGAAGGCCAGCTCGCCGAACTGGAAGCCATGCTGCGCAGCTTGGCCGAGCGCCCGCAGTGGACGGGTCAGGCAGTCATCATCCAGCACCGCTACCTGCCCGACAGCCCGGGCCAGTGGCTGCTGGGTGAGCCGTGCCAGCAACGCGAAGTGATCGAGGACGGCCTGACCTACCTGCTGGACTTGGGCGTGCGGCAAAACAATGGCCTGTTCCTCGACATGCGCTATGGCCGCCGCTGGGTGCGCGAGCAGGCGGCGGGCAAGCGTGTGCTGAACCTGTTCGCTTATACCTGCGGCTTTTCCGTGGCAGCGATTGCCGGTGGCGCTGAGCAGGTGGTGAACCTGGACATGGCCAAGTCGGCCCTGTCGCGAGGCCGGGACAACCATCGCCTCAATGGCCACGATGCATCACGGGTGGCGTACCTGGGGCATGAACTGTTCAAGTCGTGGGGCAAGGTGCGCAAGTACGGGCCTTATGACCTGATCATTATCGACCCACCAACCTTCCAGCGTGGCAGCTTTGTGCTGACCCAGGATTACGCAAAGATCCTGCGGCGTTTGCCGGAGTTGTTGAGCGAAGGCGGGACGGTGCTGGCGTGTGTCAACGACCCGGGGATCGGGCCTGAGTTTCTGATCGAAGGCATGGCAGAGCAGGCGCCTTCGTTGGCTTATGTCGAACGCCTGGAAAACCCGCCGGAGTTTCCGGACGTTGACCCGGCTGGCGGGCTGAAGGCCTTGGTATTCCGTCAGGTTTGATGCTGCCCTTGCTGGAAGCTTCGCGGGCGAGCCCGCGAAAGGGCCGGTGCAGGCGAATTCAACCCCCCAGGGCCTGCAGCGGCAGCGGGTACACCTGGGCAAAGCGGTCCACTCCGGATACCTGTAACGGCCCTTGCAGGTTGATGCGCAGCAGCGGGTCTTCGCTGATCGACTTGCCCACCTCATGGATCAGCGCGAGTGACGCATCCACATCACTGTCGTAAGTGAACTGCACCGAGAAGAACGCATAGGCGAACTGCCGCGACTGGTTGGTAACCGCCTTGATCTGGCCAAACGGCACCGAGTGCACGAAGCCTTTGCCATCGCGCAGCCGCTACGGATCGTCAGGCTTTCGACTGTACCGGTATGGCCGGAATCGAGCACTACCCAGTCGCCGATGGAAATGGAATCCTCGATGAGGATGAACAACCCGGTAATCACATCGTGCACCAGCTGCTGCGAGCCGAAGCCGATGGCCAGGCTGATCACCCCGGCACCGGCCAGGAACGGCGTGACGTTGGTGCCCAGGTTGGCCATGGTGGTGATGGTGTAGATGACGATCAGGACCACTTTGATCGCATTGTGCAGCATCGGCAGGATGGTCCGCACCCGGGTGCTCGGCTGACGCGCGCTGCGGCGGCCGACGGGGGGCTTGAGTGCTTCCTGGATGGCCGTATCGAGTACCACCCACAGCAGCCAGGTGACCAGCAGGATCAAGCCAATGCTCGACAGCGAGTTGCTGATCGCCTGGCCCAGGCTGTTGCTCAGGGCGAAATCGACCACCGAGAAGCCCCAGATGCGCCCCAGCAGCTCGATGAAGGTGACGGCCATGTCGATGCGCAGTAGCGCGTGGGCGAGGCTGCGCAGCAGCTCCTTACAGGGGCGTACCCGCGCATCTCTTGTATGAGCCGAGGTGAACGGCACGCTGTTGTCCGGCAGGCGGGTTACCAGTTGTTCGGCACCTTACTGGCCTGTGCCAACGACCCAGGCATCGGGCTGCAGTTCCTTATCGAAGAGTTGTCCTTGCATGCCCCGGCGCTGGCGTTCGCCGAGCGGCTGGCGAATCCGCCGATTTTTCGGATGCGGGCGTGGAGGAGCACTCAAGGTGATGGAGTTCTATTTTAAATACGCCATTATTCCTCTGTTAATGTAGGATTTATCTTACGGGCATGATTTATTTATATTCATTGTGTGGAGATTAATTGTTTTTACAATTTTTAATATTTGCAATGAAGTTGGCCGTCTACTAGGATCCGAGTTCCTATTTGGATACGGCGCCGACAATTAGTGATCGGCTTGATCAAGGCAGGGAGAATGCCAATGTTCAACACTTACCAGCGATGGCTCGTATTGGCCGTCCTGTCCTTCGCCTTGCTATTGGTTGCGATCGACATGACGGTCCTTTACATCGCCTTGCCCACACTTACCCATGCGCTCGGGGCATCTACCTCCGATAAGCTGTGGATCATCAACATGTATCCCCTGGTCGTCGCCGGCCTGTTGCTGGGTGCTGGCACCTTGGGTGATCGCATCGGGCACCAGCGATTGTTCGTGATCGGCCTTATGCTGTTCGGTGCGGCGTCGCTTCTGGCTGCATTCGCGCCATCTTCCGCGCTGCTAATCCTGGCTAGGGGCGCGCTGGGCGTCGGTGCGGCGGCCATGATGCCGGCCACGCTGGCGATCATCAGCCTGACCTTCGAGGATGAGCGTGAGCGTGGTTTTGCCATCGGCGTCTGGACGGCCGTGGCTTCCGGTGGTGCAGCGATTGGTCCGCTGATAGGGGGGGCGCTGCTTGAGCATTTCTGGTGGGGTTCCGTGTTTCTGATCAACGTGCCCATCGTGCTGGTGGCCCTGGTGTTGTCCTTGCTGCTGATCAGGAACATGCAACAGGCCAACGCCGGGCCATGGGACTTGCTTGGCTCCCTTCAGGCGATGGTAGGGCTCATCAGCCTGGCGTACCTGATCAAGGAATTCGCCAAGCCCGAGCCCTCGCTGGTGGCGGCGCTGGGGGCGTTGGCCATCTGCGCGGGCTTCGGTTGGATGTTCGTGCGCGGGCAGCGCAAGCGTGGTTTTCCGTTGATCGACCTGCAGATTTTCCGCAGCCCCGCGTTCTCCTCTGCGGTCATCGCCAGCCTGGCCGCGGCCGGCTGCCTGATGGGCATCAACCTGGTACTGAGCCAGCGCCTGCAACTGGTTGTCGGGCTATCCCCGCTCGAGACCGGCCTTTATTTCCTGCCCCTTTCCGTGGGAGCGATCGTGGCCGGTCCGTTAAGCGGCTGGTTGCTGCCCAAGGTTCGTTGTGATCGGTTCCTGGTGCTCGCACTGTTGATCTACGCCGGTGCCATTGGCCTGTTCATGTACAGTTTCAGCCAGTCGGTCGCCCTGCAACTGCTGCTGCTGTTCGTCATGGGTGCTTGCGTAGGGGCGAGTATGACCGGGGCGTCCACCACCATCATGGCCAGCGCGCCGCCGGAGCGAGCGGGGATGGCCGCTTCGGCCGAGGAAATTTCCTACGAGCTGGGAGGAGGGTTGGGCATCGCCTTCATGGGTAGCCTGATGTCGGTGGTGTACAGCCGCTCGCTGGTTGTGCCCGAGCAGGTCGCCGACGCGGCGCGCCTGCAGGACGGGATCGACAGCGCGCTGGCCGCTGCCGCGCAAATGCCCGCCCCGCTGGGGCAGGAAATCGCTGTGAATGCGCGATTGGCGTTCGACCAAGCGGTGTCCTCGGTAATGATGGCCACCGTGGGGGTACTCGTGGTCATCGCACTGTTGGTGTTTGTGAACTTTCGAAGGTATTCGACAGTTTCTGCCGAACAGCAAGTTTCTTCTTGATTTAGTCAAATAATGCTCGGCCCGGAACTGTTCAGTTGAATAGTTCCGGGTCTGGATTTGTGCTGCTTTAAATTTGGAGAGGTGGCATGCGCCTACTATTGGGGCAATTGTATGATCAGCGTGCGGCCTTGCATCTGGAACAGCGTTATGTCGGCGAAGTCCTGATACCGCAGGAGCATCTTTGTGCTCATCATCTGCGTGAGGCCGTGCGGTTTGTCGTGAGGAAGTATCCGGCACTTCGTGGCTGTTTCACGCGCAGCGAAGGCGAATGGCGCATGGACTTTGTTGCCGTTGACGCGTTTCCCGTGGACCAGGCATTGCATGTAGTTGCCGCCGCCCCCGGGGTGTTGCCTGGTGCACAGGTTCAGGCCAGCGTCGAATCACTGCTCACGACCTCGACCCTGGTGCCTCCCTTGCTGAGGTACATCCTGCATGATGCCGACCAGGCCGAGGACCAGCGCCTGGTGCTGATCTTCCATCACCTGGTCTGCGATGGCATCTCAAGCCGGATACTTTGGCGAGACCTTTCCAGGGCCTATCGGGCCTCGGTGCAGGGCTGCCCGCTCGACGACGAGGCCTGTGACAGTTATCCGGTTTTCGCACAGGAACTTGCCCAGTGTTACCGGGCTCTGCCCGCCGAGGTGCCGCCAGCGTTCGGAGACCCGGCACGTGTCGGGGTGCTGGACCTGGCGGCAGGTGAACAGGCCGGCAAGACCCTGGAGCATACCCTCGTACGGCACTGCCTGCAGTTGGAACCTGTGGCCGTGGATGAGCTGCGCCGATGCGCGGCCGAGTGGCAGGTGAGCTTGAGCGACTACCTGCTCGGTTGCTGGCTGCAAGCGCTGAGCCAGGCCCAGGCTCACGGCTCGGTGGCGCTGATGATGTGGGTCAGCCCGCATTTCGTTGGCCAATGGCAGACACCCGTCACCCAGCTGGTGGGGTCGGTGTCGTTCCCGCTCCCGGTGCGCTTGACACTCCAGGCTGGGCGCGGCCTGCGAGAAACCGTGCGGTCGGCCAGGGCCGAGATAGAACAGGCCATGGCGCAGGCTCAAGCCTTCGCAATCCGGTACTTCAGCGGTGTCGCGGGCGCGCCGCTGCCCGACTTGCCCGCCATCGGTTTCAACTTCATCTCGGCACACAAGCCGGGCGCCAGCCTGATTGGTTATCGGCCTGCCCCGGAGCAATTGCACATCGCGCGCGATCCTCGGCAGGTGGCCGACCTGCCATTGAGTTTCGAGGCCGAACTTTACGAGCGACGCTTGCGCCTCACCGTTCTGGTCGCGCCTGAGATCGCCCGTGCGCTCCCCATCGAGGCATTGGTCGACCGATTGTTCGAGGGCATGCGGCCGATCGCAATGGCAGAAGGTTGAGCATGATCGACTCACCGCCATGACAGGAAGCCATGGCTAAACCTAAAGGGACATCTGCATGAGTGCTGGATACGAGCAAGTACTGGCTGTGGTGCTGACGCAACTGGCGTCGGCCTGTGATGGGGAGCGGGTAGAGGAGGACACCCGGCTGGGTAGCCTGGGCCTTGATTCGATCGCTGTGACCGGCCTGCTGGCTTCCTTGGGAGCACAGCTGGAACGGGACCTGGAACCTACCTTGTTCTGGCGCTTCGCGACCCCTGCGCAGTTGTGCCGGCACCTGTGTGGTGACGAGGGCGAACGTGTCGAACCGCAGGCATCAAGGCTTGCAGATCACCGACAGGCGGTGGCTATCACTGGCCTTGCCTGCCGTTTCCCCGGGGCCGACGACAGCCTTGCGTTCTGGCGCTTGCTCGAAAACGGCGGCCAAGGCATCGGGCCGGTTGCTCACGATCATTTCACCGAGCGAGCCGAAAGTGGCTGGCATGTGGCGCCCGACGAGATCGGTGGTTTTATCGACGCTGCCTGCGACTTCGACCACGAGCGCTTCGGGCTGGGTGGCCACGAGGCGTCGCAGATGGACCCGCAACAGCGTTTGCTGTTGACCTTGGCCTGGGCTGCCCTGGAGCAGGCCGGGATGCCGCCTGCGGCATTGCGCGGGCAACGCGGTGGGGTCTATGTCGGCGCCATGTGGTCGGATTTCGCCCATCATGTCCCGCCGCAACAGATGACGGCGCAAAGCGCCACGGGCCTGGATACCAGCATCCTCTCGGCCAGGATCTCGTTCGCCCTGGGGCTCGGTGGCCCCAGCTTGACGGTCAACACTGCCTGTTCCTCCTCGCTGGTCGCCCTGCACCTGGCTTGCCAGGCCCTGCGGCAGGGTGAGTGCGACTTCGCCATCGTTGCAGGGGTCAACCTGATGCTGGCGGCGCACAGCTTTACCGCCATGCGTCGCTTCGGCGGCCTTTCGGAGACGGCGACCTGCCATACCTTCGACGCGGCCGCCGACGGCTATGTCCGGGCCGAAGGCGCGGGCGTGGTGGTGCTGCGCAGGCTACCGGACGCGTTGCAGGCGGCATCGCCGATCTGGGGGGTGATCCACGCATCGGTGGTCAACAACAACGGCTTTCACAACAGCCTCACGGCGCCGTCGATGCAGGCCCAGCAAGCATTGCTGGACGGGGCTATTCGTCAGGCCGGGATCGCTCCGGGCGATGTCGAGTACGTCGAGGCCCACGGTACCGGCACGGCCATGGGCGACCCGATAGAAGCCACTGCCATCGCCGCAGCCTATTGCCCGCGCGGCGCCCGTCGCCACCCCCTGCTCATCGGTTCGGTGAAGACCAATATCGGCCATGCCGAGGCAGCAGCGGGGATGGCCGGGCTGATCAAGGTGCTGCTCGCACTGCAGCATGGGGTGATACCTGCCCACCTCAACTACCGCACTCCCAACCCTGCGATCGACTGGTCGCGGCTGTCCTTGCAACCGGTGTTGCAGAACACGCCCTGGGCTTCGGCACAGCCACTGGCGGGGGTGAGCTCCTTCGGTTTCGGTGGCACCAATGCCCACGTGATCGTGGGCCGCCAATGGTCGATGCCGGCTGATGACACGCTTGATGGCAGTGACCTGTCCCCGATCGTGGTGCCGCCCGCCAACAAGGCGAAAGGCGCCTTGCTGGTGTTCTCCGGTCAAGGGGCGCAATGGCCGGGCATGGGGCTGCGGCTGGCACGGCTGGACCCGGTTTTCCGCGCGTGCGTGGCCAGATGCGACCAGTTGTTCACGGCGATGGCAGGCTGGTCCCTGGCCGAACGTCTCTATGACGCCGAGGAATGTTTCAGCGATGTTGAAGTCGCCTGGCCCTGCCATTTCGCCATCCAGGTGGCGTTGGCCGAGGTGTGGTTCGCCAAGGGCCTGCGCCCGGTTGCGGCAATCGGCCATAGCATTGGTGAAGTGGCAGCGGCGCATGTGTGTGGCGTGCTGAACCTTCGCGATGCCTTGCGGGTCATTCTTGCGCAGGCACGGTGGGCCGCTCGACGGCCAGGGGCAATGGCCCTGCTGGGCCTTGGCTGGGACGCCGCCGAGGCGCTGCTCGCCACGTTTGAGGTTACCGCCAGCGTGGCCATCCAGCATGCTGATCAGGCGACGGTCATCAGCGGTTCGGTCGATGCCATCGCCCAGGTGCAACAGCATTGCCAGCACAACGGCGTGCGCTTCAACCAGGTCAGGTGTGAAGTCGCCGTGCATACCGGGGTTGAAGAAGACGGCTACTTGGCGCTGTGCGAGGCGCTCGAGGACATCGTGCCGAGCGCCCCGCACCTGCCTTTGCTGGGGACCTGTTCGGTCGAGGCGGCCGGTGGCTGCTTGCGCCCGCGCTACTGGGCGGATGCGGTGGCCCGGCCGGTACGTTGGTTCGATGCACTGTGCACGGCCTTGCGGGCCAGTGACGGGGTGGTCGTGGAAGTCTCCAGTCATCCCGTGCTGCAAGGCAGCCTGCGACAAGCACTGGCGGCCACTGCGCCGGGCCGGGGCCTGCTGGCCACTGCCCGGCGCGGGGGCAGCGACGCCCATGCCTTGGCAGGGGCCCTGGACGATTGCCACGAAGTGGCGCCTTTGCCGGGCGACAGCCCGCAAGCAATGCTTCTCAGTGGCCACAGCCATGCAGCATTGCTCGCGCGTTGCGCCAGCATCGCGCGCTGGCTCGAGCAGGATACGGCACTGCGCCTGGTCGATTGCGCCCAGGCCCTGCAAGGCGCCGGCAGCCATGAGCGCCATCGCCTGGCGTTCATGGCCGAGTCGCCAGCCCAGGCGCTGGCCTGCCTGCGCGCGGCACTGGCGACAGAGCCCGCGACCAGCCGGGTGTGCGCTGCGCCCTTGTTACGTGTCTGCCCGCGTGCGCCACTTTCCCCCGCACAAAGGGACATGCTTCAGGCCTTGCCCGCGTTCGCCAGCGGTTATGGTCGGGTCATGCAGGTCGCGTACGACCTGGGTATCGAGGCGCACCTGGTCGAGGGCGTGGCCCTGTACATCGGTTGTACCGAATTGCTGCGTCATGAAGGCCTGGTGATCACGCGCTATCGTGCAGGCGACACGGTTGGCAGCATTGAAGACCTGGTGGCGGGGCGGTCCGGCTTGAGCGTGCTGGTCCGTGCCGTCGCTGAGCGTGATACGCGGGGTTGGCCGCAGGCCGAGGGCGTCGGTGGGGGTGCGCTGTTGTGTTTCGAAGACCTTCAGGGCAGCACGGCCGCGCACCTGCTCGCCGAGTTGAAGGTGCGCAGCTACCTGGCCGGCGTCGGCGTTGTGGCGCTTCCCGCCACGCGGCAGCCACCGCTGGCGCTGCCTGGCGCACGGCCAGCGCGTGAAGCTGCACCAACAGACGGTGCCAGTGGCTATCGCCTGGCCTGGCTGCCGAGCGACTGTTCGCCGGGGGCTGGCGTCGATACGCGGGGTCTGTTGGTAGTCGGGCGTGCGCCTGGATGGTCGGCGCTGCGCGCACATGTGAGTTTCGCCAAGGCTACATGGCATGAGCTTGCCCCCGGCGGTACCTGCCAGGCCTATCAACGGGATTTTCTCGAGCTGCTCGAAGGCGCTGTGTTCGACACTATCGTGCTGCTGGCTGAACCTGCCGATGGCACGGAGCATCTGGTCGCCTGCGTCCTGGGCCTGCTGCAGGCGCTGGGGAGGATGCGCACTGGTGCCGCGACGTTGCACGTGGTCACCCGTGCCGCCCAGCGGTTACCCATGGATACCCAGGTCGACGCAGACGCCACCTTGCTGTGGGGGCTGCTCAGGACTGCGCAACTGGAGCTGGGTGGCCAGCGCTTGTGCATTACCGATGTCGGCCCGGCCAATGCAGAGGCGGCTGAACGCGACCTCGTCCAGGCGACGCTGGCCAGCCTTGCCAGGCCTGTATCCCAAAACGCCTGGCGTGCGGGTGTGCGTTTCGTACCGGCGTTGCAGCCTGTGCCCACGCAGGCGCTGGTAACCCATACCCGGTATGAGCAGGAGGCAGGTTTTCACCTGATCACGGGAGGCTTCGGGGCCCTGGGGCAAGTCATGCTGCGTTGGTATTTCGATCAGGGCGAGCGCCGTTTCCTGTTGCTGGGCCGCAGGCCGGCGAGCCAGCAGGCCATGGAGGCCATGGAGGCGCTGTGCAGCCAAGGCGCGACGATCATCGTCGAACGGCTTGATGTCGCCGACGCCGGTCGCCTGGACGAGACGATCGAGCGTGCCGCCCGGCAACTCGGGCCGCTGACCTACATCAGTCACGCGGCGGGCGTCCTGCACTCAGGGGCGCTTGAGGGAATGACCCTGGCCGGTTTTCTCGACGGCGTACGCGCCAAGCGCGAGGGCGCCTGGAACCTGCATCAGGCCAGCTTGCGGTGGCCGGTACGTCGCTTCTTGCTGGTGTCGTCCGTCTCGAGCCTGTTCGGGTTTCCCGGCCATGCGGCCTACGCCAGCGGCAATGCCTACCTCGATGGCCTAGCCGACTACCGCTTGAGCCAGGGGTTGCCCGCCATCAGCGCAAGGTTCGGCCCGTTCGCTGACGAAGGGTTGCTGGTGCAGGGGGGCGCTGCGCAGGTGTTCGAGCACTTGCCGGCGATTGCCATGCGCGAGGCCTTGCAGTGCCTGGAGCAATGGCCTGAGGGCCATGGCCACCCGCTGATCATGTGCTATCGCGGCCCGGCGGCATTGGCGACCGACCTGCCAGCCTTGGCGGTGCGCGATGACGTGCTGGCCAACACGGCGGACCGCCACGGGCACCTGTGCGCCATCGTCAGTCGTTTCGTGGCGTCGCTTCTACAGGTGCCGCTTGAGCGGATCCCGGCGGACGCGCCGCTGAGCGAACTGGGGGTCAGCTCGCTGCTGGGCGTGGAAATCCGTAATCGCCTGCAAACCGAGTTGCAGGTGCGCATGCCCGCCACGGTGCTGTGGAACTACCCGACCATCACGGCCCTGGCCTGCTACCTCGAATCGTTGCTGTGGCCGATGGAGGGCGGAGGGCTCGGCGAGGCCGAGCCGATCGCGGAGCCTGACGAGGATGACCATGCGTTGATGGCGGAGCTGCTTAGGGAGCTGGCCGCGCTCAAGGACAAATTCAGAGAGGACATAAAATGACACAAGGATCAGCCACACCCGAAACGACATCAGCATTGCAACAAGCGCTGGCGAGTGTCCGCCAGCTCAAGGCCGTACTGCAACGCCACGAAGAACCCATCGCCATCATTGGCGCGGCCTGCCGCTTGCCTGGGGCTGACTCGCTGGAGACGTTCTGGTCGCTGTTGACGCAACAGCGCGATGCGATCGAGGAGGTGCCTGCTTCGCGCTGGAGCAACGCGCGGTACTACGACCCTGACCCGATGGCCGTGGGCAAGCTGGCTACCCGCTGGGCCGGGGTGATCGATGAGCGGGCGTTCGATGCCGCCTTCTTCGGTATCAGCGACACCGAGGCCACGCACATGGATGCCCAGCAGCGGATCTTCCTGGAGGTCGCCTGGGAGGCGCTGGTCAACGCAGGGCAGACCCGTGAAAGCTTGCGCGGCAGCCAGACAGGGGTCTATGTCGGGGCGGTTAATTACAACGATGGGTATGCGCGTCGGCTGTTCGACGACATCGAACGGGTCAACGCCTTCAGTGGGCCCGGGGTCTCCAACAGTGTGCTGGCGGGGCGCCTGGCCTATCTGTTCGATCTCAAAGGCCCCTGCCTTGCGATCGACACTGCCTGCTCGTCGTCGTTGGTCGCGGTTCACCAAGCGTGCCAGAGCCTGCGCAACGACGAGTGCGAACAGGCCGTCGCTGGCGGGGTGAACCTTGTCCTGAGCCCTGAATTCACCGTGGCGACCTCGCGCATGGGGTTGATGGCGGCTGATGGCCGCTGCAAACCGTTCGACGAGCGTGCCGACGGTATCGTGCGCAGTGATGGTTGTGGGGTGATAGTGCTCAAACGGCTGAGCGATGCGACCCGCGACGGTGATCAAGTGCTGGCGTTGATCCAGGCTTCGGCGGTCAACCAGGATGGCCGCACCAACGGCATGACCGCGCCCAACGGTCTGGCCCAGGAGGCCCTGCTGCGTGGCGTGCTCGCCCGGGCCGGCATCAGCGCCGACAGCCTGGGCTATGTCGAGGCGCATGGCACGGGCACCAAGCTGGGCGATCCGATCGAGGTGGCGGCCTTGGCCAAGGTGCTGGGCACTCGGCGAGAATCGCCCCCGTGCCTGATAGGTTCGGTCAAAGGCAATATCGGCCACTGCGAAGCGGCTGCGGGTATCGCCTCGTTGATCAAGACCGTCCTGTGCCTGCAGCATCGAAGCGTGCCGGGCCTTGCCGACCTCAGGTCGCTCAACCAGCATATCGACGCGCACACCACCCTGGCGTTTCCCCGCACCAACCTGGCCTGGCCGGATGCCGGTGGCGAGCCGTTGTACGGACTTGTCAGCTCCTTCGGCTGGTCGGGCACCAATGCTCAGGTGATCCTCGCCAGTGCCGCCCAGGGCGAAGCGAAGATGCCTGACCCTTTGTTCAGGCTTGCCGCACAGACCCGCGATGGCCTGCGCGATGAGGTGACGCGCGCTTGCGCGGCACTCGCCGCACTGCCTGGCGATCAGCGGGTCGAGCCGAACTCGCCCGGCGCGACAGGGCCGTTTCGCAAGGCGTTCGTGACCAGCACGGCCGGTGCACTGGCCAACGACATGCGCACATGGTTGGCACAGGACGGCCAGGCCCATGGGCCGGGCGAAAAGCTGGCGTTCGTGTTTTCCGGCCAGGGCAGCCAGTGGCCAGGGATGGTCGACCAATTGCTGGCGCAGGACACATCGTTCCGACGCAGCCTGCAACAGAGCGAGGCAATCGTGCAACGCTTGGCGGGGTGGTCGTTGCTCGGTGCGATCGCCGCCCGCAGCGACACCGACCTTGCGCTCACCCAATGGGCGCAACCCTGCGTCGTGGCGATCCAGCTGGCGTTGTTCGACATGCTGATCAGCTGGGGCGTTAAGCCTGCTGCAGTCAGCGGGCACAGCATTGGCGAACTTTCCGCCGCCTGCTGCGCCGGCATCTTGGGCCGTGAGCAGGCATTGCAGGCGGCCCTGGCCCGGGGACGCTGCATGGCCGTGCTGCACGGGCAGGGCAGCATGCATGCGCTTCTGGCGCCATCGGAAACGGTCGAGCGTATCGTGCAACAGTGCCCAGGTGTCTCCACCAGCGCCTACAACAGCCCCGGCGCCAGCATCGTTTCGGTTGCGGCGGCGTCGTTGGCTCGGTTTCAGGCGTGTTGCGCCACCGCCGGTGTCGAGCCGGTCATGGTCAATGAGCATTATCCCTTCCATTGCAGCCAGCTCGAACCGCTGGCCCAGGACCTGCAAGAAGCGTTCGCGCACCTGCGCCATGACCAGGGCGCGGTGCCATTCGTTTCGACCAGTCATGGCAGCGACGAGGCGCCACTGCCACGGGACGCCGGCTACTGGGTGCGCAATGCCCTGCGCCCCGTGCGTTTCGACCTTGCCGTGGCACGGCTGGCGGACCTAGGTTGTGACACGTTCATCGAGCTGGGGCCCCATGCGTCACTGGTCCAGCATATCCAGCGTTGCCAGGGCACTTCGCGGCCTGGCCTGCGGGTCATGGCGGTGCTCAATCGGCACAAGCCGTTGCAGCAATCGCTGAACGCCCTGCTCGCGGGCCTCTACGAGGCGGGACAGACGCTGGGCGTCGCCCTCGATCCCACGCCACGGCTGCACACCTGGCAGCACGCCACCTACGAGCTGCCCCCATTGGTGAGCGAGACGCCGCCTTTGCTGCTGGGCCTTGCCGGCACGCGGGTGAGCGATGGCGTGAGGGCCAAGCTGTTCGAGGCCAGCTGGCCAGGCACCGGGCTGCTGGCTGACCACCGCATGTTCGACCGCGTCGTGGTGCCTGGAGCGATGCACCTGAGTGCCTTGGTCACCCAGGCGTTGCGGGGCTTGCACATGCCTGCGGTGTGTATCCGTGATGTGCGCTTCCTGCGGCCGTTGCTCATGGCCCCTGGCGAGCGGCGCGAAGTGGCCATCGAGTGGGACTGCACCTCACAGCAAGGCGAGTACCAGGTAGGTGTCGCCGTGACTAACGAGGGCACTCCCCAAGCGTTGTCCAGCGCAGTGGTGCTGGCTATGTCATCGTCGCCCCTGGTGGCGGATGAACCGCCGCCAGCAGCTGGCGCCGACGCCCGGCAACTGGACTGCGTGGCGTTCTACACCCAGGCCTATGCCAGGGGTTTGCAACTGGGGCCGTTGTTCCAGCGGATCGAGTCGATGTGGCTCGACAGTCGCGCGCAGCTCATGCAGGTGCGCCTGCTCGCCAGTAGCGACATGGCGCAGGACCAAGGGCTGGTGCTCGACCCCGGCGTGCTCGATGGCTGTTTCCAGGCGCTGTTTGCCGGTTACTGGCAGCAATGCCCGGAAATGGACCTCTACATTCCCCTGGCAGTTGAGGAACTGACGCTCGCTCACGCCGTGCGCGGTGAACTGCGCGCGACGATCTGCCTGACCACGGCAGCCTTCGATCAACACAGCCAGATCCTCCAAGGCGACATCGAGCTGCACGACGATCAGGGGCAGCGGGTGGGTACGTTGCGCAATGTCCAGCTCAAGCGCGCCCAGCGCGAGGCGTTGCTCAACAGCGAATCGGGCGCCGTCACCCAGGTGTGTGGGTTCACCTGGCGTGAAATGCCGCCAGCGCTGCTGACGCCAGTCTCCCCATACCCTGTCGTGCTGGGCAATGATCCATTGGCGGGCCTGCTGGCCGCCAGGCTCGAACAGTCCGCTCACCCCGCTGCACGCATGGCCGGCGCGCCCGGACAATGGGTGGATACCGGCGGGCAAGGGCGCGAAGACACGGCGGATTGGTCGATGGCGATCAGTGAGCGCCTGGAGCAGTTGCGCCGTCTGTGCGGGCAGATTGAGGACGTGGGGGTGAGCGAAGCGCGTCTCTGCGTGGTGACACGGGGCGCCCATGAGCCGTCGGCGGGCGACAACTACCTGCTCGGCGCGGCGACGCTTGCCGTGCTGAGGGTGATTGCCAACGAGTATCCGGCGATTCGCTGCCAGGCGATCGACTTACCTGCGGCGTGGCCACCGTCGCCAACCGACCTCGATGCGCTAGTGGGGGTGCTGGGCGGTGCGCCTGGCGCTGGATTGCTGCGGGTGGAAAATGGACGTGTGTTCGAGCAAGCCCTGGAGCCGCTGTCATACGCTCCTGACCAGGCGATGACGATCCGAGCGGACAGCCGTTACCTGATTACCGGTGGCTTTGGAGACACCGGGCAGGCGTTGTGCCGAGGCTTGATCGCACGTGGCGCGCGACAGATCACGCTGATGGGGCGCAGCCGGCCGTCGCCGGCCTTGGTCGAAGAGGCCAGGGGCCTGAGCCAGCAGGGCCATGATGTGCACCTGTTCCAGGGCGATGTGGCCAGCACCGCCGATGTCGCGGCGCTGATGCGTCAAGTGGCGCGCCGAGGGCAGCCGCTGGCGGGGGTACTGCACCTGGCGGGCGTGGTCGAGGACGCCCTCCTGACGCGCCTTGATGCGCAAGCGGTCAGCCGTGTGCTGGCGCCCAAGGTCACCGGCACGGTCAATTTGCACCACGCACTGCAAGGGCAGCCATTGCAGTGGTTCGTGACCTTCGCGTCGCTGTCGGCGTGCATCGGCCTGGCTGGGCAGTCTGCCTACGCGGCGGCCAACGGTTTCGCCCAGGCCCTCATGGCCCAGCGCACGGCCATGGGCCTGGCCGGCCAGGCTATTGCCTGGGGGCCGTGGGCCGCGGGCATGACCGCGCGCCTTGCGGCGGACCACCAACAACGCTTGCAGGCCTTGGGGTTGGGTCAGATGCCGCTCGAGGAGGTGGTGCGTTGGACCTTGGGTTGTGCTGGGCTGGATGCCCATCCGAGCGTGATGGTCGCCCAGGCATCGCCGGGTGTGCTACGCCAGCGAGTGGGCCTGCGCGGCCCGCACGGTGCGGTTGTGCAGGCCGGACCGTTGGGTGATGCGGTGGCCTTGCAGGGTAGCCCTGAGCAGCAGCATGCCGCGATGACCTCCTTGGTGATCGAAGAACTGGGCAAGGCCACTCGCAACGTGGCACTGGCCAGCGACACCACGCTGGCCGGGCTTGGCCTGGACTCGCTCGGCGCGGTCGCCATTGTCCAGCGTATTCGCGAGCGCACCGGTAAGTCGCTGCCGATCACCGCGTTCTTCGACAGCCGGACACTGCAGGACGTGGTGGCCAAGCTGCTGCCTCAAGCCTGATTCGAACACGGCCCATTACAAGGAGTTGATACCGTTCATGGATACATCGCAAACCCTGGAGACGCGGTTGACGGCCCAAGAGCATGCGCAGTGGCTGATGGCCGAGGTGCAACCGGACGACACGCGCTACAACATCGGGCTGGCCACGGCCATCACCGGTTTCCTCGACCTGGAGGCACTGCGCTTCGCCTGGCAGAGGCTGGTGGCCGGGCACGACATCCTGCGCACGACCTATGACGGCGGTCGCAGTGGCCCAACGGCCGTTTGCCACGCCGAGCTGGACGTGCCGGTCGCGTTCATCGATGGGCAGGGCCTGGACGACACCGCCATCAAGGCGCGGATCGATAGCTGGTTCGACACCCCCTTCGAACTCCGCGAGGGCCCCTGCCTGCGCCTGGGCTGCTTTGCCCGGGGTGCGCAGGCCCATGTTCTGGTGCTGTGCGCGCACCACGTCATCGCTGACTTCACCTCCCTTGGCCTGATGCTCGATGAGCTGGAATCGCTGTACCTGGACGAAACCGGCAGTGAGGTCGAACATTGGCGCGACACGCCCGTGCCGTTCGCCGAGTACCGTCGCCGTGCTCACGGAGCCGGCGATTCATCCGTGGCGTGCGAGCAAATCTACTGGTATCGGTACCTGGGCCAGGTACCGGCACCCCTCGACTGGCCGAACCACTGGCGACAGGGGGGCGCGGCAGGCGACAGCCACTATCTGGATGTCGACGGCGAGCGCCTGTGTGGCCTCAAACGTGTGGCGCAAGAGCGACAGGCGTCGCTGTATGCGGTGATCCTGGCAACCTGGGCGACGGCGGTGGCCAAGGCCTGCGCCCAGGATGAAATCGTGGTCGGCATGCCCATGTCGATGCGCGACACGACATTCGCCCATACCCTTGGCAGCTTGTTCAACGTGCTGCCCTTACGCGTGCGCTCGGCGGGGTCATGGTACGACCTGGTCGGTGCCATCCGCGCAGACCTCCATGCGGCACTGGACAATCGGGGGTTTGACCTGGCCGCGGTAGTGGATGCCCTGGGGGTGCCACGCCCCGAAGGGCGCAATCCGTTGTTCCAGACCACTGTCAACCTGCTGGGCCGGGTGGAGCATTCGCGCTGGTTGGCATTGCAGATGGCAGGGCCGCAGGCGGGGGCCCAATGGGCCGGGCTGCGTATCGCCCACTGGCCATTGGCGCAACAGCAGGGTCAGGTGGATATCGCACTGGAGCTGGTCGATGCTCACGATAGCCTGCGTTGCGTCATCAAAGGTGACCCGCGGAGCTTTTCCACCACGGGTCTGGAGCGGTTCGCAGCGCACTGGCTGGGTGTCGTCGATGCGTTGCTGGGTGAGCACGCGGTGTGCGGCGACGCGCATCACATCGCGCGGCAGAACGACTACAACCGTGTCCCTGGGCCGTTGAACAGTGAGCCGGTCCACGGGGCGCGTCAGCCCTCGCTGGTGGCCTGGTTCGATGCCCATGCCGCCCGCGATCCGCAGGCTGCGGCGCTGCGAGACCAGGACAGCGAGCTGGATTATCGCACCGTACAGGCGCGCAGCGTGCTCTTGGCCCGGCGGTTGGCCGAGTTCGGCGTGACGCCCGGTGATCGGGTCGGCGTACTGCTCGCACCCGGCATCGAGGCGGTGGTGGCGATGCTTGCGGCCATGCGCGCTGGGGCCGCCTATGTCCCGCTGGATCCGAACCTACCGCCCGAACGCCTGGCCATGATCGTCCGGCAGTCGGCAATCAGCCTGGTGGTCGCCGAGGGGCAATTGCCCTGGCGCGATGAGCACGGCGTTCGCTGCTGCCCGGTTGCAGGCCTAGGTCTTGAGCACGCCCAGGGGCCATTGTTCAACCTGAGTGCGCCCGGCACCTGCGCCTACAGCGTGTTCACTTCCGGCTCTACTGGCCTGCCCAAGGGGATCGATGTGGCGCAGCACAACGTGGTGGCACTTCTCGACGCCATGTATACGACACTGCAGATGCCGGAGGGTCTGGTATGGAGCTGGTCGCACACGGCCAGCTTCGATCTTTCCATCTGGGAAATCTGGGGGGCGCTGTGCTCAGGCGGGTGCCTGCTGGTCATCCCGCAGGCGGTGCGCTCGCGTGCGGACCAACTGCTCGAGTGGCTGGTCCGGCACCAGGTCGATGTGATCACCCAGACACCTTCCGGGCTGCGGCAGTTGTCGGCTGACCTGCCCAGGCATTCAGCGCAGCTCTCCGCTCGGCATTGGATCGTTTGCGGCGAGGCGCTGCCCGGTGCGACTGCCCAGTGTTTTCTGAGCGAGCGCTGGGCGCTGTGGAACTTGTATGGGCCGGCGGAAACCACCGTGTTCGCCAGTATCGAACGCGTTACCCCTGCGCTGGCGCAGGAGGTGATCGTGCCGATCGGCCGGCCATTGCTTTTTGCAACGCTCTATTTGCTCAACGACGAGGCGTGCCCCGCCATGGGCGCGTTGGGCGAAATCGTGATCGGTGGGGCGGGGGTGTCGCTGGGTTATGTCGGCTTGGCCCAGCAGAACCGCGAGCGCTTCATCGTCGACCCCTACCGTGGGGATGCCATCGCCTATCGCACCGGCGACCTAGGCTACTGGGATGGTGAACGGCTGCGTTTTGCGGGGCGTCGCGACGAGCAAGTGAAGTTCAACGGCTATCGCATCGAGCTTGGCGAGCTCGAGTGCTGCTTGGAAACGCACGCTCAAGTCCGTCAGGCGGCGGCGCTGTTGGAAGATGTGGCGGGGCACGCGCGACTGGTTGTGCTCGTGCAGTGTCATGACACGGTTACCGGATTCGACGAGAACGCCTTGCGCGAGCACCTGCGGCGAAGGCTGCCGGCCTACATGCAGCCTACGCGCTTGCTGGCAGTGGCGGACCTGCCGCTGAACCGTCACGCCAAGCTTGATCGCAAGGCCGTCGGCGTATTGTTCGAGGCCATGAACGCGGCGCCAGCGCAATCCTCAGCGGACAGTGACGACTGGCGCGAACGGGTCCGGACAATCTGGGCCCAGGTACTCGGGCGTACCCAGGTGGGGTTGGACGATGCGTTCTTCGACCTGGGCGGCAACTCGATGGCGCTGCTGCAAGTGCATGGCCGTTTGCAGCAGTGGCCCGAGGGTCGGCAACTGCGCCCCTCGGACCTGTTCCGCTGGGTGACGCCAAGGATGTTGGCCGAGGCGCTGCAAGCGCAGGGCCGCTTGGCCAGCGCGCCGGTTCTCGAGCCTGAGCGGCGGCGCGATACTTTGATGTGGCGCAGGCAGCGGCCCGGGATGCAGGTCGCCGATGGAGGCCACCATGAATGATCAAGCCATTGCCATCATCGGCATGAGCTGCCGGTTGCCGGCCGCGCAGGATCCTCGCCAGCTGTGGCGCAACCTGGTGCAAGGCAAGGTCTGCTCCACCCGGTACGATGCGGCGCAGCTGCGGCGCCTGGGGTTGAGTGCCGCGGTGATCGATGACCCCGCCTTCGTGCCGGTCGACGCACGGCTTGCCGATGCCGCGCAGTTTGACCCTGAATGCTTCGCCATGACCCAACGCGAAGCCGAGCTGCTCGACCCGCAGCATCGTCTGTTGCTCGAGTGCGCCTGGGAGCTGACGCAGACCGCCGGGCTGGGCAACCCACTGCGGCGCCCGCGAATCGGGCTGTTTGCCGGGTGCTCGATGAACACCTACCAGCTCAATGTGATCGGCGGGGAATGTGACCTGATGTCCGCCGCCGGCACTGAACGCATGCTGGCCAACGACAAGGACTACATGACGGCTCGGGTGTCCTACAAGCTAGGGTTGGAGGGGCCGAGCATGAGTGTGCAGACGGGCTGCTCCTCTTCACTGAGCGCCCTGCACTTGGCGGTCAACAGCCTGTTGCTGGGGGAGTGCGAAGTCGCGTTCGCCGGGGGCGTTTCGTTTCATGCCCTGGCTCGCCCGGGCTACTTCTATCAGCCCGGACTGATGTTTTCGCGCGATGGTAGCTGTCGGCCATTCGACGCCCAGGCCAGCGGCACGTTCTTCGGTGATGGCGTCGGCCTGGTGGCGCTGCGCCCGTTGGAGGACGCTCTTTCGGCCGGCGACAGCATCCAGGCGGTCATCCTGGGGTCGGCGGCCAACAACGACGGAGCCGGGCGCGCGGGTTTCACTGCGCCTGGCATGGAGGGGCAGCGGCAGTTGATCCTTCAGGCCATGGCCCTGGCCCAGGTCGAGGCACACACGATCGGCATGGTGGAGGCCCACGGTACCGGGACGACGCTCGGCGACCCGGTCGAGTTCGATGCCCTGTGCCGCGCTTTCGCCCAGCACACGGACCGTCGAGGATTTTGCGTGCTGGGTTCGGTGAAGGCCAACCTCGGCCACCTGGCTGCCGCGGCAGGTTTTGCCGGGCTTGCCAGGGCCGTGCTGTGCCTGCGCAATAGCTGTATCGCGCCACACCCGACCTTCACGCGTGCCAACCCGGCATGCGATTTCGAGCGCAGCCCGTTCCTGATCAATACCCAGCCGAAGGACTGGCAACCGGACCAGGTGCGCAGGGCCGGTGTCAGTTCGTTCGGCGCAGGTGGCAGCAATGTGCACATGGTGCTCGAGCAGGCGCCCGAGCGGCCCGTCCAGGTGGCCCTGGGGTTGCCACAGGCGATCCTGCTCAGCGGGCGTGACCAGCAGGATGTGCAGGCTCTGGCCGCTGCACTGGGCGAACGGGTTGGCCAGGCGTCGGACCTTCACCTCGAGCACGTCGCTGATGGACTGGCGGAGGGCCGTGCCAGCCTGCCCTGGCGAGCGGCGCTGCATGTCGACGACCTCGAGCAACTGAGCCACGCCCTGCGCGCGCGTGAGTTCACCGTGGCCAAGGTCGAAGCCGAGCCCCGTACGCTGCGTGTGGTGGTCAATCATGCCTTGTCGCTAGCACTTTCCCATGAGCCTGGCTATCAGCGTTGCCTGCAGCAATTGCAGGGCGAGGCAGGCGTGCAGGGTGACCAGCTTGAACACGAAGTGCCAGCGCGGGCGCTGACCGGCTTTCTTGAACGCTTGCTGCCGGGGCACGCGCTGGCCTTCGCGTTCCCCCCGCAAGAGGCGCCCCTCGTGGCGGGCTTGCCCGTTGCCGCTGCTTCGCGGCACGCGGCGATGGTGCTGGACCTGGAGGCGTGCGGGTCGCCATTGCGCGCCTGGCTGGGCCGCTTCTGGGCGATGGGCGGGCAGGTGGATTGGGCCGTGCTCAGAGGGGGGCGGCAGGTGACGCACCGTGAGCTGCCGTTCGCGCCGCTGCGGCGCAGGCAGTGCTGGTACACGCAACCGGTCCCTGACGCGGCACAGCGTGCCCCCGAGGTCTATGTGGAGCAGTGGCGGCGGCAGGGGCGCTTGCAGGGGTTCGCCTTTGGCGGGGCTGGCGATACCGTGCAGTTGCTCGGCGTGGCGCCGGGCATGCGTGGGCCCCTGTGTGACGCACTGCGGCGGCAAGGGGTGCAAGTCTTGGCCGAAGGGCAGGCCGGACAAGGGGGCGAACGGCTTGTCTGGTTGTGGGAGAGCCGGGCACCGTCGATGGATGACCCGAGCCTGGCCTGGCGCTTGTGCGAACAGGTCAGGCAATTGATCGAGCAAGGCCACCAGGCCGTGGAGCTGGTATTGGTCGGGGCGGGTTTCGTCGATCCCCTGGCTGTCGCTGAGGTGCGCGTCGGCCCCGCCGCTGCGCTGGCGTGTGTCGCGGCCATCGGGCATGAACATCCCGCTGTGAAGATCAGGGTCATCGATGTCCCCCCGGCATTGACCGATGACCCCGAACAGGCCGGTGCCCTGGCCGAGGTGCTGGCGCGAGCTGGCTCGCTGCCGATGCTCTGCGCGTTGCGCTCAGGGCAGGTGTGGACGCGGGGCCATGAGGTGATGGCGAATACCCTCGACGCGCCGACGTTCGCCCAGCCTTTGGTCTGCCTGGTCACCGGCGGACTCGGTACGGTGGGTTTTGGCATGGCCAGCTACCTGGCGCGGCGTCACGGTGCCGACCTGGTGCTGGTGCAACGCCCGCAAAGCAATGATGGCGAACGTCTCCGGACACGCCAGCAGCGCCTGGCGGCCCTGCGTGAACTGCGCGTGCGTGTGGAGGTGATCGACGCCGACATCACCGACCGTGAGGCGCTGTTCGCCGCGCTCGACCGCTTGCAGGCGGACGGTATCGAGCCCAATGCCTTCGTGCATGCGGCCGGGCTGTCGGGCAACAGCACGCAGCAGTGGCTGATGCGTTCGACGGTCGAGCAGTGGCAGGCGTTGATGGCCGCCAAGTGGCAGGGCGCCTGTTCATTGCATGCGTGGTTCGCTGAGCGTCCCCTGCGTTTTGGCTGCTTTGTCTCTTCGCTGGCGGTTTTGGCCGGTGGTCTTGGCCTGGGCCCCTATGCCGCGGCGAATGAAGCCTGTGCCTTCTGGAGTGGGCACGGGGCCGGGCACTTGAACTATTTCGCCATCGACTGGGATGGTTGGGAGGGCTGGGAGCACAACGAGGGTTTCCGGTATGGCGCAATTCGTAGCGCCGGTCTGGTGGCCGAGGAAGTCGATGGCCTGCTGGACGCGATCTTCGCCGCGCTGAAAGGCCACCACCGGTTCGTCGTTTCCAGCACCCCGTTGGCCGCTCGACTGGCCGCGGCGCCAGCCGCGCACACGCCAGCTTCGGTGAGCGTGCCGAGTACCACGCAACGCCAGGGGCCGCAGGTGATGACAGCCCTGTGGCAGCAGGTGCTGCGCTGCCAGGTCAGTGACGATGCGAACTTCTTCGATCTGGGAGGGGACTCGCTGGTCGGGGCTGAATTGATTCGACAGGTCAATCTGCAGTTTGGCGTGAGCCTGTCAATGGTCGATCTGTTCGAGTTCGCCAGTGCGCGAGCACTGGCCGAGCGGGTGAAGGCACAGTTATCTGATGTGACCAAGGAGGAAGAGGACGATGCAGGCCATCATCAACAACGCCGATGAGATTGCCGTGGTCAGCCTGGCGGGACGTTTTCCCGGAGCGGCTGACTGCGATGCGCTGTGGCAGGCGATCCAGGACGCCCAGGAGCTGGTAGCCACCTATGACCCGGGGTGTGGGCCGGTGCCTGCCGGCGAAGGCCAGGTGCTGGTTCCGCGGGGGGCGTTTCTCGACGCGCCGGAGCAGTTCAACCATGGCGCCTTTCGTTTTACCCCGCGTGAGGCTTCGCGCATGGACCCGCAGCAACGTCAATGCCTGGTGCTGTGTCAGGCGGCATTGCTGGGCGCGGGTTACGGCACGGGGCGCGAGGCCGGCCATTGCGGGGTGTTCGTCGGCACGCGGGCCGATACCTGGCATGACCTTCAACGGCTGGAAGATCACAGCCCCTCCGACGCGATGCTCACCCTCGGTGGCCGCAGCAGCGACGCCATGGCCACGCGTGTGGCCTACAAGCTCGATTGCACGGGGCCTGCAATCAATGTGGCGAATTTCTGCTCCGGCTCGCTGGTGGCGGTGCACCTGGCCTGCGCCAGCCTGAGGGCCGGCGAGTGCGATCTGGCGCTGGCCGGCGGTGTGTGCGTGCGCTACCCGGCGCACGTCGGCTACCTGCACCACGAGGGCGGTATTCTTTCCCGGTCGGGCCGGGTGAGGGCATTCGACCAGCGTGCCGATGGCACCCTGTTCGCCGATGCCGCAGCCTTCGTCGGCCTGCGCCGCTTGGCTGATGCTCGGCGCGACGGCAACCCGGTGCTGGCGTTGATCAAGGGCTCGGCGGTCAATAATGACGGCCTGGAGAAGGCCGGTTTCAGCGCGCCGAACGTGAAGGCCCAGGAGCGGGTCATTCGCGAGGCGATGCGCCGTGCGGGCGTGCAACCCGAGCACATTGGCCTGCTCGAGGCCCACGGTACCGGTACGCCGGTGGGCGACGCCGTGGAGCTGCGGGCGTTGTCGCGAATCTTCGAGGGCTTGCCCCCGCGCAGCTGTGCGCTTGGGTCGGTCAAGGCGACGCTGGGGCACGCGGACTGCGCCTCAGGCATCGTCGGCTTAATCAAAGCCATTCAGGCCGTGCGCCGGGGCGTCCTGCCCGCGACCCTCAACTGCGAGCAACCATGCAGCGAGTTGCGCGACCCATCGTCGCCCTTCGACGTGAGCGGCAGGAGTCGACAGTGGCAGCGCGCCGTGCATGAGCGCCTGGCTGGCGTCAGTTCGTTCGGCATCGGCGGAACCAACGCGCACGTTATCGTTGGCGGCGCAGCGGGCGTGGCATGAACAGACACGCTGATTGATAGTCAAGGAGGGAAATACCCATGCAAACCGTGCAATCCAGGGAGCAGGAACTGATCGAGGTGTTTGCCGAGGCCTTTGGCCTGCCGGCCCGCTCGGTCGATATCGATGCGACGCTCACCGAGATGGGGGCCGACTCGCTGCAGTTGTTCGAAGTGTTGGCGCCGATCCAGCGCCAGTTCGGCGTCAAGCTGTCGGTACGTCAGTTCTTCTCCGAGCTGCAAACCATCCGTCAGTTATGCGAGTACTTGCAGGCGCAGCCGGGCTTGTCAGTCCAGCAGGTGGCGGACGAGCGCCCGGAGGGGGCGTTCAAATGGATGCGTCGTGGTTCGGACCCGATTGAGTCGGATGTCCGGCGCCGCTACCTGGCGAACTTCATTCCGCGTTATACCCAGCGCACCGAAATGTCCAAGGCCCATGCCACGGCCGTTCGCCAGCGAATCGCCGACAGCCGCTCGGGCATCGGCTTCAAGTGTTCGGTCAAGGAGCTGCTCTACCCGCTGGTGTGCACTGAGTACGAGGGCGTCAGGGTGCGCGATCTCGATGGCAATGACTACATCGACATGACCATGGGCTTCGGTACCCATCTGTTCGGGCATGCCCCGACCTTCGTCCGCCAAGCGCTGGAGCGCCAGCTTGAACAGGGCTTTGGCCTGGGTGCGCGCAACGCGACGGCACTGCAGGTGGCCGAGCTGTTGTGCGAGGTCACGGGCATGGACCGTGTAGCCTTTGTCAACAGCGGCACCGAGGCGATAATGAATGCCGTGCGTGCGGCGCGAGCGGCGACCGGGCGCAACCAGGTGGTGATGTTCTCCAGCAGCTATCACGGGCATTGGGATGCGGTACTGGCCAGCGCCGACCTATCCCGCGCGGGCGTGTCCAGCCCGGTCTCGATCGGCATACCCGCAGGCATGGTAGCGGATGTGTCGGTATTCGAGTTCGGCGCGCAGGCGGCGCTCGATTTCCTTGCCAGACATGGCCAGCAGGTCGCCGCGGTGTTGATAGAGCCGGTGCCGACCCGCGACCCGGGCCTCGCCGACCCAGCCTACCTGCGCGCCTTGCGCGATGCATCCCGCGCCGTGGGCGCCTTGCTGATTTTCGACGAGATTGTCACTGGGTTTCGCGCGCACCCAGCGGGGGTGCAAGGGCTGTTCGGCATCGATGCGGACATCGTGACCTATGGCAAGACCATAGGTGGAGGCATGCCGCTGGGCGTGGTCGCTGGGCGTGGCGGCACGTTGGATGCCATCGATGGTGGCCCCTGGCAGTACGGGGACGACAGCTTCCCGGCGGTAGAGCCGACGTTCTTTGGCGGGACCTTCTTCCAGCACCCGTTGGCGATGGCCACCGCCAAGGCTTCACTACTTGAGGTCAAGCGCCGCGGTGCGGCGTTCACCGAGGCGCTCAACCTGCGGACACAGGTTTTCGCGGCGCGTTTGAACGACCTGTTCGCCACCTATCAGGTGGCCATCGAGGCGCGCAGTTTCTCGTCGTTCATGCGCCTGGTGCATCGCGAAAACATGGACCTGCTCTATTACAACTTGCTACTTCGCGGCGTCTACATCTGGGAGTGGCGCTGCTGGTTCCTCAGCGCCGCGCACCAAGACCGGCACCTGGACCAGGTACACCAGGCATTCGTCGACAGCCTTGCAGAGCTGCGTGGGCAAGGCTTGATCTAACCCGGCGAGGGTGCCTTGCCGGGCACCCTCGGTGGTTCATCCAGTACCTCAACAAGGAGTGTTCCCATGCCATTGCGCAACCTGAAAGTGTTTATTGGTGGCCCGATCAAGTTCGCCATCCGCCAAGAGGGTTTCAATCAGGAACTCAGGCAGACCATCGAGTTGGCAGTCGAGGCGGTCAGAGACCTCAACGGCCAGGTGCTGTCGGCTCACCTGGCCGAGAAGTTCGGTGTCGATACGCCAGCCTTCACCCCGGAAATGGTTTCGCGGCGTGATTTTGCCTGGATGCAGGAGTGCGATGTATTCATGCCTATCCTGCCGGTGCTGGCCAATGGCGAATTATTGCGCACCGACGGCACGCACATCGAATTGGGTTGGGCCTCGGCGTTGCGTCGGCCGGTGTTGTTGGTCACCGAAATGCCGATCGTCGACAACGCCAGCCACCTGCTCAAGGGGCTGGAGCATGTGGGTACGGTTGCCCGACTAGATGTCCGTGATTTTCGCGCCAACCCTTGGCAGATCGGCGAGATCTTCCAGGAGTTGCTCGCCAGACAACCTTGCGCGGTACAGGCGTAAGCACCCGCCCACGTTCCACCTCTTCGATTCTTTTCACAGGGATGCAGTGATGAACATTGAACAACAACGCAGGGGCTACTCGGTGCTTGGCCTGCAACTGGCGTCGCCGCTGATTGTAGGTTCGGGGCTGCTGTCGGACCAGGCGCGGAACATCCGGCAGCTGTTGGCGCGCGGGGCTGGGGCAGTGGTCACCAAGACCATTTTCCCGGGCTGCGAGAAGACCCATGCCGAGCGGATCCATGCCATCGGTACCGGCATGCTGAACAACACCACCTACTCCAAGCGCTCGGTCGCCGACTGGCTGATATTGCTCGGCCAGTTCCAACGTGAGGGGCTGGCGATCATTGCCTCGATCCACGCCGCCACCCCTGCAGCGCTTGGCGAACTGGCCGCGCAGGTGGCACAAGACAGCGATTGTCCACTGGAGCTGGGCATCTCCTGCCTGCACGCGGAGGATGTTACCGAAGACACGCCCGAGCGTGTCCAGGCCTATGCACAGGCCGTGAGGCAAAGCACCGATGCGCCATTCGCGGTCAAGCTGGCCCTTGGCCAGGGCTTGCATGAGCGTGCCATGGCCGCACAGCGTGGCGGCGCATCGGCGCTGACCCTGAGCGACACCATCTCGGGTCTGGCGTTCGACCCTGAGTGCAGGGACGTAGTGCTGGGAGGGGTTTGCGGTTATTCGGGGGCGGGGATCAAGCCATTGGTGCTGGCCGCGATCTATCAACTGCGCCAGCGCGGTTTCGACTTGCCGATCATGGGCTGCGGAGGCGTGCAGAGCGGTCGCGATGTGCGCGAGTACCAGCTGGCCGGCGCGCAGACGGCACAGGTATATTCGGCGCTGCACCAGGACATGTTCGGCACGCTTGAACGCATCACCGATGAATACTTCGATCTCGATCTGGGACCTACACGGAGGGTGGCAGGATGAGTGGGCTCAACATCGTGCGGTTCAGCGAGCTGACCAGCCAGGATGTGCGGCAGGCCGTGGAGGGCCAGGTGCTGGTGTGGCCGGTGGGCGGCATCGAGCAGCATGGGCCGCACCTGCCGCTTAATGTTGATGCGTTGATCCCCGAGGCATTCGCCGAGGCGCTGTGTGCCGACCGGCGGGCGATCATGCTGCCACTGCTGCCCATCTCCGTGCGTTCGCTGCCACAGAGTGGGGGAGGGTTGCAGTTTCCAGGTACGGTGTTCATCGAAGGGGATACCTTCATCGACTACCTGGAACAATCGCTTCGCAGCCTTGCCAACCTGCCGTTCCGGCAGTTGGTGATCATCAACGGCCACTACGAAAATGAAGCGTTCGTTTTCGAGGCGCTCGACAAAGTGCGCGAGCGTGGGTTGTTTGGCCAGCGTTCGGTACTGGCGTTCAGTTGGTGGAGCCTGGTCGATGAGCAATGGGTCGGCGAGCACTTGCCCGAGTTCCCGGGCTGGCATGCAGAGCATGCGGGAATCACGGAGACCAGCTTGATGCTGCACTTGCATCCTCATCTGGTGCGTACGCCGCGTCCAGATCATGAGCATCCGCCACGCAGCGGAGTTTACCAGTTGCCACTTTCGCAAGGCGCATCGACTCAAGGGGTGTTGTCGAAAACCTCGACGGCCAGCGCGGATATCGGCAGGCGCCTGTTCGAGCATGTGCGCAAGCAGATCAGTGGCTTGCTCGAAGAATTCGATGGTTAAGGGATGAACTGGGCGCCGGCAGTGACTGCCGGCGCTTTTCAAGGAAGCAGCAGTGGTTGGCGTTGCGTCACGTGGAGCAGGTGATGCAGTTGTTCGAGAAACGCGGGCGAGGGGTGCTCGGTGAAAAAATGATCTCCGTCGACGCGGGTCATCTGAAACGCGCCGCAGGTGAGGTTTTTCCAAGGCAACATCATGCTGTAGTCGACGATGTGATCGTCGTGGGCATGAAATGCCCAGATCGGGCAGTTGATACCAACGTTAGAATTGAATTGCCAGGTTCTACACAGGGTGAAGTCAGCCTGCAGGATGGGCAGGAACAGCGACGCCAGTTCCGGGTTTTTCAACGTGACCAGGCAGGATGGGTTGAACTCGCCCAACCGCCTGATCGCGGTGCTTTGATCAATGTTGTCGATTTGTGGCAAGTGTTTGCGGAATGCGGGGTGGGCCGTGGAACATATAACCAGGCATTCCGGTTGTAGCGAACTTTCGCGGCGCTTGAGCTCTTGTGCAAGTTGGAGGGCGAGCCAGCCGCCCATGCTGGTGCCCAAGAATGCAAAGCGGCAGTCGCGAAAGCGATAAAGCTCGTCGATTATCAGGTCTATCAAGAGCGGCATGTTGCTGATTAGTGGCAGGTTTATAAGTTGGCCGCGCCCGGGTAATCGAATAGGGTGAACAACGATGTCATTGAGCGCCGGGGAGTTCCAGCGGTTGTAGAAATCGGCGCTGCCCCCCGCAAAGGGAAAGCACAGCAGATTGAGTTTGTCGGGATGGGCGGACTTTGAAAACAGCATGACACTGTCCTCCTCCTTGAATACGCAGTGATGTCAGGAGACTTCCACGTTGGGTGTGCTTTCCACGAACGGTGGATCAAGCTGGTAGAGGCGTACCAGGCTCATACGCAGCGTCGTTCTCTGCTTGAACTTACGATTGAGGTCGCTTGGCGACAAGTCGAGCAGTACACCCTCGTCGATCAAGCGGGCGACCTGGCCGCGGGAAAGGCAAAGCTTACGGGCGAGGATATTGATCAGGCGCACGGGAATGGCCTGTTCAAAGTCGAGGGTGATGGTCACCTGTTCGGTGTCAGTGAGCGCATACGGTGATGGCCCCTGTATCTCATAGGGTGGGGTCGGACCGAGTTCGGCATGGTTGCGTTTCAACAAGCTGTAGTTGTAGGCGTAACGACGAACTTCATCAAGGTCATTGTGCAGAAAGCGTTGATGAAGTTCAGGGTCGAGCTTGTTGGTATTGATGCGGGCGTGGATGTCAATGTTCCAAGTGTAGTCGCACTTCTCGCATTTGTAGATATTCCAGACATCAAGAGTTTTTTTCTGAGCGTTGACCCTGAAAGTGCCGGCGGGTAGAAACAGTTTTTTGACTTCGCACGAAGGGCATCGCTTGGTAATTGGCTGATAGCCGAGCGGCTTTATCAACCAATTGATACGTCCATTTATCATTGGGTTGATCCTTTTCAAGTTGTCGACGGTACCTTAGCGCTTTGTGATTTTCTCGGCAAGGTAGCTTGAAAGGCAGCTGTGTACTAAATGTTTCTATATGTCAGAAATGTCTTACTTATTTGTAAGTTGTAGGTCTGGTGCCGGGGTGTGCTATTTCAAATTGTTTCTTGA
>NZ_BCBP01000064.1:0-38915 GCF_001753955.1 Pseudomonas sp. NBRC 111139 | reverse complement strand
CCGCCCCCCATAACCCTCAAGCCTTACACTCCCCCGCCCACTACCAGCCTCAGTCCCCTTCCCTTGCACCCCCACCGAACAGAACTAAGCTTGTTGCCTCAGTGGGCTTCGCTCCGAAAGGACCGATGCAGACACGGCGCATGGCCTGTCGCCGCCCCAGAAAAAACTTGACCGATCGATCAGAAAAAGATGAAAAACGGTACACATTACAAATATTTATTTGTGTACAATCGCCCAGACCCGATCCCTGCGGGACATCAGTGATCGGACCTGGACACGGGTCGGCGTACCAAAGTTGCGTTGCGGTAACCTTGCTGGTTATCAATACTGGCGCCGATTTTTCGACCAACAAGAACATCAAAACCGTGGAACCTTAGAATGAGCACAGCAATCAGTCCGACTGCTTATAACTATAAGGTCGTCCGCCAGTTCGCCATCATGACGGTGGTCTGGGGGATCCTTGGCATGGGCCTCGGCGTCTTCATCGCCTCGCAGCTGGTGTGGCCGCAGCTGAACCTGGACCTTCCCTGGACCAGCTTCGGCCGCCTGCGCCCGCTGCACACCAACCTGGTGATCTTTGCCTTCGGGGGCTGTGCGCTGTTCGGCACCAGCTACTACGTGGTGCAGCGCACCTGCCAGACCCGGCTGATCTCCGACAGCATGGCCGCCTTCACCTTCTGGGGTTGGCAAGCCGTGATCGTCGGCGCGCTGATCACCCTGCCGATGGGCTACACCACCACCAAGGAATACGCCGAGCTCGAGTGGCCGCTGGCGATCCTGCTGGCGATCGTCTGGGTTACCTACGGCCTGGTGTTCTTCGGCACCATCGTCAAGCGCAAGACCAAGCACATCTATGTCGGCAACTGGTTCTACGGTGCATTCATCGTGGTCACCGCGATGCTGCACATCGTCAACCACATCTCGCTGCCGGTGAGCCTGTTCAAGTCGTACTCGGCCTACTCCGGCGCCACCGACGCGATGATCCAGTGGTGGTACGGCCACAACGCCGTGGGCTTCTTCCTCACCACCGGTTTCCTGGGGATGATGTACTACTTCGTGCCCAAGCAGGCCGAGCGGCCGATCTACTCGTATCGCTTGTCGATCGTGCATTTCTGGGCGCTGATCACCCTGTACATCTGGGCTGGCCCGCACCACCTGCACTACACCGCCCTGCCTGACTGGGCGCAGTCGTTGGGCATGGTGATGTCGATCATCCTGCTGGCGCCAAGCTGGGGCGGCATGATCAACGGCATGATGACCCTGTCGGGCGCCTGGCACAAACTGCGCACCGACCCGATCCTGCGCTTCCTGGTGGTGTCGCTGGCGTTCTACGGCATGTCCACCTTCGAAGGCCCGATGATGGCCATCAAGACCGTGAACTCACTGTCGCACTACACCGACTGGACCATCGGCCACGTCCACGCCGGCGCCCTCGGCTGGGTGGCAATGATTTCGATCGGCGCCGTGTACCACATGATCCCGAAACTCTACGGCCGCGAGCAGATGCACAGCATCGGCCTGATCAACGCGCACTTCTGGCTGGCCACCATCGGCACCGTACTGTACATCGCCTCGATGTGGGTCAACGGCATCACCCAGGGCCTGATGTGGCGCGCCATCAACGATGACGGCACCCTCACCTACTCCTTCGTCGAAGCCCTGCAGGCCAGCCACCCCGGCTACATCGTCCGCGCCCTGGGCGGTGCGTTCTTCGCCAGCGGCATGCTGCTGATGGCCTACAACGTGTTCCGTACCGTACGTGCCGCCAACCCGGCACAGGCTGAAGAGGCCGCCAAGATCGTCGTTGTGGGAGCGCACTGATGAAGCATGAAGCCGTCGAGAAGAACATAGGCCTGCTGGCCTTCTTCATGGTCATCGCCGTGAGCGTCGGTGGCCTGACCCAGATCGTCCCGCTGTTTTTCCAGGACGTCACCAACAAGCCGGTCGAGGGCATGAAGCCGCGCACCGCGCTGGAGCTGGAAGGCCGCGATATCTACATCCGCGAAGGCTGCGTAGGCTGTCACTCGCAGATGATCCGCCCGTTCCGTGCCGAAACCGAGCGGTACGGCCATTACTCGGTAGCCGGTGAAAGCGTGTGGGATCACCCGTTCCTGTGGGGCTCCAAGCGTACCGGGCCGGACTTGGCCCGCGTCGGCGGCCGCTACTCCGATGACTGGCACCGTGCGCACCTGTACAACCCGCGCAACGTGGTACCGGAATCGAAGATGCCGTCCTACCCGTGGCTGGTCGAGAACAAGCTCGACGGCAAAGACACCGCGAAGAAGATGGAAGTGCTGCGCACACTCGGCACCCCGTACACCGACGCCGACATTGCTGGCGCACGTGACGCGGTCAAGGGCAAGACCGAAATGGACGCCATCGTCGCGTACCTGCAGGGTCTTGGCACCATCATCAAGAGCAAACGGTGACGCTGATGGATATCGGGATGATTCGCGGCCTGGGCACCGTCGTGGTGATGGTGGCCTTCGTGGGCCTGGCGCTGTGGGTGTTCAACCCACGGCGTAAAAAGGACTTCGACGAAGCGACCCAACTGCCCTTCGCGGATGACCCCGAGGCCACTCGGCACGTCGAGCAAGCAAAAGCTTCTGGGAGCAAACAACAATGACAACCTTCTGGAGTCTGTACGTTACCGTCCTGACCCTGGGCACCATCTTCTCGTTGACCTGGCTGCTGCTGTCGACCCGCAAGGGCCAGCGCGAAGAGGTTACCGACGAAACCGTCGGGCATGCCTTCGATGGCATCGAGGAATACGACAACCCGCTGCCGAAATGGTGGTTCTGGCTGTTCGTCGGCACCATCATCTTTGCCCTCGGCTACCTGGTGCTGTACCCGGGCCTGGGCAACTGGAAAGGCGTCCTGCCGGGCTATTCGTACCTGGATAACGACAAGCAGACCGAGTTTTCCAACGGCCAGCCGGGCTGGACCGGCGTGCACGAATGGGAAAAGGAAATGGCCAAGGCCGACGCCCGCTTCGGGCCGATCTTCGCCAAGTTCGCGGCGATGCCGATCGAAGACGTAGCCAAGGACCCACAGGCATTGAAAATGGGTGCACGGCTGTTCGCCTCCAACTGTTCGGTGTGCCACGGCTCCGACGCCAAGGGCGCCTTCGGCTTCCCCAACCTGACCGACAACGACTGGCGCTGGGGCGGCGAACCGGACACCATCAAGACCACCATCATGGGCGGTCGCCATGGCGTGATGCCGGCCTGGGCCGAAGTGATCGGTGACCAGGGCGTGGCCGACGTGGCTGCGTTCGTGGTCAGCAAACTCGATGGCCGCACACTGCCTGAGGGTGCGAAGGCCGATGTGGAGAACGGGCAGAAGATCTTCGCAGCCAACTGCGTGGCCTGCCACGGGCCGGAAGGCAAAGGCACGCCCGCCATGGGCGCACCGAACCTGACCCACCCGCAGGCGTTCATCTACGGCTCGAGCTTTGCCCAATTGCAGCAGACTATCCGTTATGGCCGCCAGGGGCAGATGCCGGCCCAGGAACAGCTGCAGGGCAACGACAAGGTGCACTTGCTGGCGGCTTATGTGTACAGCCTGTCGCACCAGGCTGAGCCGGCCAAGGCTGAGTAAGGCAGGCCTGGCCTGTTCGCGGGTAAACCCGCTCCTACACAGGATCCTTGTAGGAGCGGGTTTACCCGCGAACAGGCCGGTACTGGCACAGCATTTCTCGCAGGCTGATGACCTGGATCAATTGACACCCGCCATAACACGTTTCATACCACGAACCCAACGCGACTAAAGGTCGCAGTGCGATCCCATACCGCCCTCAGCGGCGTATCATGGACCGCAGAGCGCTAGCAGATTGCGCGAGACTGCGGCCCGCACGCACAGGCCGCGGCGTTTCTCCACTGCCGTGGGACTTGATGATGAGCAAGCAAATTCCGGTACATGATGTCACCCCGCCTGCCAGCAAAGGGAAGGATTCCGTCGACCTCTACGCTTCCCGGGAAAAGATCTACACTCGCGCCTTCACCGGCCTGTTCCGTCGCCTGCGCATGGTCGGGGGTGCCGCACTGTTCCTGCTGTACTTCGGCACCGTGTGGCTGAACTGGGGAGGGCACCAGGCCGTGTGGTGGAACCTGCCCGAACGCAAGTTCTACATCTTCGGCGCCACCATCTGGCCGCAAGACTTCATCCTGCTCTCGGGCATTCTCATCGTCGCCGCCTTCGGCCTGTTCTTCATCACTGTGTTCGCCGGCCGGGTGTGGTGTGGCTACACCTGCCCGCAAAGCGTGTGGACCTGGATTTTCATGTGGTGCGAAAAGGTCACCGAGGGTGACCGCAACCAGCGCATGAAGCTCGACAAAGCCCCCATGAGCGGCAACAAGTTCCTGCGCAAATTCACCAAGCACAGCCTGTGGCTGCTGATCGGCTTTGTCACCGGCATGACCTTTGTCGGCTACTTTTCGCCGATCCGTGAGCTGGTGGTCGAATTCTTCACGGGCCAGGCCGATGGCTGGGCCTACTTCTGGGTCGGTTTCTTCACCCTCGCCACCTACGGCAACGCCGGCTGGCTGCGCGAACAGGTGTGTGTGTACATGTGCCCGTATGCACGTTTCCAGAGTGTGATGTTCGACAAGGACACGCTGATCGTGTCCTACGACCCGCGCCGTGGCGAAACCCGCGGCCCGCGCAAGAAAGATACCGACTACAAAGCCCAGGACCTGGGTGACTGCATCGACTGCACCATGTGCGTGCAGGTCTGCCCGACCGGCATCGACATCCGTGACGGCCTGCAAATCGAGTGCATCGGCTGCGCAGCCTGCATCGACGCCTGCGACAGCATCATGGACAAGATGAACTACCCCAAAGGCCTGATCAGCTACACCACCGAACACAACCTGTCCGGGCAGAAGACCCACCTGCTGCGCCCGCGTCTGATCGGCTATGCCGTGGTACTGCTGGTGATGATGATCGGGCTGGCGACGGCCTTCGCCACCCGTTCGCTGGTCGGTTTCGACGTCAGCAAAGACCGCGTGCTGTACCGCGAAAACGCCCAGGGCCGGATCGAGAACGTGTACAGCCTGAAGGTAATGAACAAGGATCAGCGCGATCACGTCTACGTGCTGGACGCCGCCGGCCTGCCAGACCTCAAGCTCGAAGGCCAGCGCGAGATCCGCGTGGCCGCCGGTGACATCGTCAGCCTTCCCGTGCAGCTGTCGGTTGCCCCCGAGAAGCTGCCATCGACCACCAACGAAATCACCTTCATCCTCAAGAGCGCCGACGACAGCGACGCCCAGGTTGAAGCCAAGAGCCGTTTCATCGGCCCACAGATCCGCTAAGAGAGATAACGCACAATGCCTGCCGCCACCGCCGCCAGCCCCTGGTACAAGCACCTCTGGCCCTGGATCATCATCGGCATTCTCACCACCTCGGTGTGCCTGAGCCTGACCATGGTCAGCATCGCTGTGCACAACCCGGACAACCTGGTGAATGACAACTACTACGAGGCCGGCAAGGGCATCAACCGCTCGCTGGACCGCGAGCTGCTGGCGCAGCAGCTGGGCCTGAAAGCCAGCGTGCATCTGGACGAACTGACCGGCGAAGTGGACCTGCGCCTGACCGGTAGCAGTGGCCCGCAAAACCTGGAGCTGAACCTGATTTCGCCGACCCAGCCAGAGAAGGACCGCAAGGTGCTGCTGAGCCGTGTCGAAGCAGGGCGCTATGTGGGACAACTGGAGGACAAGGTCGACGGGCGGCGCTTTGTGGAACTGCTGGGCAGCGAAGGGGGCCAGGTCTGGCGCCTGTTCGAAGAGGAAAAAGTGGCGCATGGTGTGACCTTGCAGTTGGGTGACGAAGCCCTTCAAGGTGCCGAACACCAGTAATGATTCCTGGTATGAATGGGGGCGCTTTGCGCCCCTTTCGCGACGCAAGGCCGCTCCCACAGGAGAACGCATGCTTCTGTGGGGGCGGCCTTGCGTCGCGAAAGGGCGGCGAAGCAGCCCCGGCGATCTCACGACATAAGACTGTTCCAAAATGACCCAGCCCACCCCCTGCTACCACTGCGCCCTGCCCGTCCCGGCCGGCAGCCGCTTCACCGCCGTGGTCCTCGGCCAGCCGCGGCAGTTCTGCTGCCCCGGTTGCCAGGCGGTGGCTGAGTCGATCGTCGCGGGTGGCCTGGAACATTACTACCAGCACCGCAGCGACAACAGCGCCAACCCCGAAGCCCTGCCCAAGCAACTGCAGGACGAACTGGCCCTGTACGACCGCAGCGACGTGCAGCAAACCTTCGTCCGCCACCAGGGCGAGCTGGCCGAAACCACCTTGCTTGTCGAGGGCATCAGCTGCGCCGCCTGCGGCTGGCTGATCGAAAAGCACTTGCGCAACCTGCCCGGTGTCGCCGAAGCCCGGTTGAACCTGTCCAACCACCGCCTGGCGCTGAACTGGGACGACAAGCAGCTGCCGCTGTCGCGCCTGCTCGCCGAACTTCGCCAGATCGGCTACGCCGCCCACCCCTACCAGCCTGACCAGGCCGCCGAGCAATTGGCCCGGGAAAACCGCAGCGCCCTACGCCGCCTGGGCGTGGCCGGGCTGCTGTGGTTCCAGGCGATGATGGCGACCATGGCCACTTGGCCGGAATTCAACATCGACCTGACACCCGAGTTGCACACGATCCTGCGCTGGGTGGCGCTGTTCCTGACCATTCCCATCGTGTTCTACAGCTGCGCGCCCTTCTTCAAGGGCGCGGCGCGCGACTTGCGAACGCGCCACCTGACCATGGACGTTTCGGTGTCGCTGGCCATTGGCCTGGCGTTCGGCGCCGGCATCTGGACAGCCATCACTGGCAGCGGCGAGCTTTATTTCGACACGGTGGGCATGTTCGCCCTGTTCCTGCTGACCGGCCGCTACCTGGAGCGCCGCGCCCGCGAGCGCACAGCGGCGGCCACTGCGCAGCTGGTCAACCTGCTGCCAGCCTCATGCCTGCGCCTGGACGCCATCGGGCGCAGCGAACGCATCCTGCTCAGCGAGTTACAGTGCGGCGACACCGTGCAGGTGCTGCCCGGCGCGGTCATCCCTGCCGACGGGCGCATCGTCGAGGGCCGCTCCAGCGTCGACGAATCGCTGCTGACCGGCGAGTATCTGCCGCAACCACGCCGGGTGGGTGAGCGGGTCACTGGCGGTACGCTGAACGTCGAAAGCGCGCTGAATGTGGAAGTGGAAGCCCTCGGCCATGACTCACGCTTGTCGGCCATCGTCCGCCTGCTGGAGCGCGCCCAGACTGAAAAACCGCGCCTGGCGGAAATCGCCGATCGCGCCTCGCAGTGGTTCCTGCTGTTCTCGCTGCTGGCCGCCGTTGCCATCGGCCTGTGGTGGTGGCACCTGGACCCGACAAGGGCGTTCTGGATCGTGCTGGCCATGCTCGTGGCCACCTGCCCTTGTGCCCTGTCTTTGGCTACGCCAACCGCACTGACCGCCGCCACCGGAACCCTGCACAAGCTTGGTCTGCTGGTCACCCGCGGCCACGTGCTGGAAGGCCTGAACCACATCGACACGGTGATTTTCGACAAGACCGGCACACTGACCGAAGGCCGCCTGACCTTGCGCAGCATCCGCCCGCTCGGCAGCCAGGCCGCCGACCGCTGCCTGGCCCTGGCCGCGGCGCTGGAAAACCGCTCCGAACACCCCATCGCTCGCGCCTTTGGTCGTACCGCCACGCCTGCCGATGACGTACAGAGCGTACCCGGCCTGGGCCTGGAGGGGCTGGTCGACGGCCAGCGCCTGCGCATTGGTCAGGCTACCTTCGTCTGCGCCTTGAGTGGTGCGGAAATCCCCGCTGTGCCCGAGCCTCGCGGCCAGTGGCTGCTGCTGGGCGACCGCCAGGGGCCACTGGCCTGGTTCGGCCTGGATGACCGCCTGCGCGACGATGCCCCGGCCCTGCTCGCTGCCTGCAAGGCGCGCGGCTGGCACACCCTGCTGCTGTCGGGCGACAGCTCGCCGATGGTTGCCGAAGTGGCCGCGCAGCTGGGTATCGAGCAGGCCATTGGCGGCCTGCGCCCGGATGACAAACTGGACCGCCTGAAAGCCCTGCAGGCTGACGGGCGCAAGGTGCTGATGCTCGGCGACGGGGTCAACGATGTACCGGTACTGGCCGCCGCCGATATCAGCATCGCCATGGGCAGCGCCACCGACCTGGCCAAGACCAGTGCCGACGCCGTCTTGCTGTCCAACCGCCTGCAAGCGCTGGTGCAGGCGTTCGAGCTGGCCCGCCGCACCCGCCGCAACATCCTCGAGAACCTGCTGTGGGCGACCCTGTATAATGGCCTGATGTTGCCGTTCGCCGCGCTCGGCTGGATCACGCCGGTGTGGGCCGCCATCGGCATGTCGGTCAGCTCGCTGATCGTGGTGCTCAATGCCTTGCGCCTGACCCGTATGCCAGTGGCCTCGGGCCCGCTGCCCCACGAAGCCCCTTTACCCGGGAGGAAGTCGCCATGCCCGCCCTCTATGTCATGATCCCGGCAGCCCTGCTGCTGGTCGGCGTGGCCGTGTACATCTTCTTCTGGGCGGTCGACAGCGGTCAGTACGATGACCTTGAAGGCCCCGCCCACAGCATCCTGTTCGACGATCAGGACCCGCGCCACCAGGCGGCAGTGAAGCTTGACGATGCCCCGGCCGACACCGACAAGGAACCACCGCCCCGTGCCTGACCTGCTTGCGCTGCTGGGCTCGGCACTGGTCCTTGGCCTGCTAGGGGGCGGTCACTGCCTGGGCATGTGCGGTGGCCTGATGGGCGCACTGACCTTGGCCATCCCCCCCGAACAACGCGGCAAGCGCCTGCGCCTGTTGCTGGCGTACAACCTGGGGCGCATTTTCAGCTATGCCTGCGCCGGCCTGTTGCTGGGCCTGGCCGGCTGGGCCGTGGCCAGCAGCCCGGCAGCGCTGGCGCTGCGGGTGGCTGCAGCGCTGCTGCTGATTGCCATGGGCCTGTACCTGGCCGGCTGGTGGAGCGGGCTGACCCGTATCGAGGCGCTGGGCCGCGGGTTGTGGCGGCATATCCAGCCGATGGCGTCGCGCTTGCTGCCGGTGTCCAGCCTGCCCCGGGCGCTGCTGCTGGGCGCCTTGTGGGGCTGGCTGCCGTGCGGTTTGGTGTACAGCACCCTGCTGTGGGCCGCCAGCCAGGGCAACGCAGGGTACAGCGCGGTATTGATGCTCGCGTTCGGGTTGGGCACCTGGCCGGTGTTGCTGGCAACCGGGCTGGCTGCCGAACGGGTAAACGCCCTGTTGCGGCGACGCAGCGTGCGCGTGGCGGGCGGTGTGCTGGTGATGCTATTCGGTGTCTGGACCCTGCCGGGCCCACACCAGCACTGGCTGATGGGGCATTGACGGGGCTGCAAAGCAGCCCCAATGCCCTTGATACAAATCAACACAGTTTCCTACAGACGGCCATAGACTCCGGTGCACTGCTGCTCTTTCCGGGGACTACCCTCATGCTCGACGACCTCCGTTGGGATACCGACCTGATCCGCCGCTACGATCTCGCCGGGCCACGCTACACCTCTTACCCAACCGCCGTGCAACTGCACAGCGAGGTGGGTTCGTTCGACCTGCTCAACGCCCTGCGCGAGAGCCGACGGGCCGTACGCCCGCTGTCGCTGTACGTGCATGTGCCGTTCTGCGCCAACATCTGCTACTACTGCGCCTGCAACAAGGTCATCACCAAAGACCGTGCGCGCGCCGCGCCCTACCTGCAGCGCCTGGAGCAGGAAATCCAGCTGATCGCCTGCCACCTGGACCCTAAACAACGTGTTGAACAGCTGCATTTTGGCGGCGGCACACCGACCTTCCTCAGCCATGTGGAACTGCGCCAGCTGATGTCCACCCTGCGCCAGCACTTCCACCTGCTGGACGACGATTCCGGCGACTACGGCATCGAGATCGACCCTCGCGAAGCCGACTGGTCGACCATGGGCCTGCTTCGCGAACTGGGCTTCAACCGCGTCAGCCTGGGTGTACAGGACCTCGACCCGGTCGTGCAGCGCGCGATCAACCGCCTGCAGAGCCTGGAGCAGACCCGCACCTTGATCGAGGCTGCGCGCACGCTGCAGTTTCGCTCGGTCAACCTCGACTTGATCTACGGCCTGCCCAAGCAAACCCCGGAAGGCTTTGCCCGCACCGTCGAAGAGGTGATCCGCCTGCAGCCCGACCGCCTGTCGGTGTTCAACTACGCTCACCTTCCCGAACGCTTCATGCCGCAACGGCGCATTGACAGCAACGATCTGCCCAGCGCGGCCGCCAAGCTGGAGATGCTGCACGCCACCATCGACCAACTGACCGCCGCCGGTTACCGCTACATCGGCATGGACCACTTCGCCCTGCCCGACGACGAACTGGCCATTGCCCAGGAAGAAGGCACCTTGCAGCGCAACTTCCAGGGCTACACCACCCACGGGCACTGCGACCTGATTGGCCTGGGCGTGTCGGCGATCAGCCAGATCGGCGACCTGTACTGCCAGAACAGCAGTGACCTCAACACCTACCAGGACAGCCTGTCCAACGCCCAGCTGGCCACCCAGCGCGGCTTGCTGTGCAACCACGACGACCGCATACGCCGGGCAGTGATCCAGCAACTGATCTGCCATTTCGAGCTGGATTTCGAACCCATCGAACAGGCTTTCACCCTGGATTTTCGCGGTTACTTCAACGACCTCTGGCCCGAGCTGCTGACCTTGCAGCGCGACGGCCTGATCAGCCTGGACGACAAGGGCATTCGCATCCTGCCCGCCGGCCGGCTGCTGGCGCGCTCGGTATGCATGGTGTTCGACGCCTATCTGGCGATGCACAACCGCCAGCGCTTCTCGCGAGTGATCTGAAAAACAAGGCGTTCAACCGCATGGACAAGCTTCCTTGTCAGGCACACTATGAGCACACAAGGACTCCCGGCAGGCCACCTGCCGGGGTTTCGCCAGCGCGCACCATCACCGCGCACACTGGCCTACACCCTGTGTCGTGAGTTACCCTTACGACTTATGTGTGCTTTCCCACAAGGATCGATTCAAATGTCCGAGCCAGTCAAACTGCGCCCACACAACCAGGCCCATTGCAAGGATTGCAGCCTGGCCCCCCTGTGCCTGCCTCTTTCGCTGAACCTGGAAGACATGGACGCACTGGATGAAATCGTCAAACGCGGGCGGCCGCTCAAGAAAGGCGAGTTTCTGTTCCGCCAGGGTGACAGTTTTGGCTCGGTCTACGCAGTACGGTCCGGGGCCCTGAAAACCTTCAGCCTCAGCGACAGCGGCGAAGAGCAGATCACAGGCTTTCACCTGCCCAGCGAACTGGTCGGCCTGTCAGGCATGGATACCGAGGCCTACCCGGTATCGGCCCAGGCCCAGGAAACCACTTCGGTGTGTGAAATCCCCTTCGAGCGGCTGGACGAGCTGTCGGTACAACTGCCACAGCTACGCCGCCAGCTGATGCGGGTAATGAGCCGCGAAATCCGCGACGACCAGCAAATGATGCTGCTGCTGTCGAAAAAAACCGCGGACGAGCGCATTGCCACTTTCCTGGTCAACCTGTCGGCGCGCTTCCGCGCCCGTGGCTATTCGGCCAACCAGTTCCGCCTGAGCATGTCGCGCAACGAAATCGGCAACTACCTTGGCCTGGCGGTAGAAACCGTGTCGCGGGTGTTCACCCGCTTCCAGCAGAACGGCCTGCTGCGCGCCGAGGGCAAGGAAGTGCACATCCTCGACCCGATCCAGCTGTGCGCGCTGGCCGGTGGTGCAATCGAGGCCTGACGCTGGTCTTTAGCGGGTATACTTGGGCATTCGTTTTCCCAGGATACCCGCAACAATGCACAGCGAAGCCTTCGACCTCAAAGCCCTGATCCGCCCGGTAGTGGACTTCCCCAAACCGGGTGTGATCTTCCGCGACATTACCCCGTTGTTCCAGTCGCCACGCGGGCTGCGCTATGTGGCCGATCAGTTCATCGAGCGCTATGTCGAGGCTGAATTCAGCCACATCGGCGCCATGGACGCGCGGGGTTTCCTGATCGGCTCGATCATCGCCCACCAGCTGAACAAGCCGCTGATCCTGTTCCGCAAGCAGGGCAAGCTGCCGGCCGACGTGTTGAGCGAGGGTTACCAGACCGAGTACGGCGAGGCCTTCCTGGAAGTGCATGCCGACAGCCTGTGTGAAGGCGACTCGGTGCTGATCTTCGATGACCTGATTGCTACTGGCGGTACGCTGCTGGCGGCGGCCAACTTGGTGCGTCGTACTGGGGCGCAGGTGTTCGAGGCGGCAGCGATCATCGACCTGCCGGAACTGGACGGGTCGCGCCGGTTGCAGGCGGCCGGGGTGCCTACCTTCTGCCTGACCGAGTTTTCCCTCAGCGAGTACTGAGTGGGCTTTTGGGGCTGCTTTGCAGCCCCAATGAATCAGAGCGAAATGGGCCGGCGCCCTGCAAAGGCATGGGCCAAGGTACCACCGTCCACCATCTCCAGCTCACCGCCCAGCGGCACACCATGGGCAATGCGAGACGCCACCAAGCCTTTCTCGCTCAGCAACTGGGCAATGTAATGCGCCGTCGCCTCCCCCTCCACCGTCGGGTTGGTCGCCAGGATCACCTCGGTAAAGGTGCCCTGCTCTTCGATCCGCGCCATCAGCTGCGGAATACCGATCGCCTCAGGCCCCAGGCCATCCAGCGGCGACAGGTGCCCCTTGAGCACGAAGTAACGGCCACGGTAGCCCGTCTGCTCCACCGCATACACATCGGTCGGCCCCTCGACCACGCACAACTGGGTGTCGTCACGGCGCGGGTCGGCGCACTGCGGGCACAGTTCCTGCTCGGTGAGGGTGCGACACTGGCGGCAATGCCCTACCCCTTCCATGGCCTGGGTCAAGGCCTGAGCCAGGCGCAGCCCGCCACTGCGGTCGCGCTCGAGCAGTTGCAGGGCCATGCGCTGGGCGGTTTTCTGGCCAACGCCTGGCAAGATGCGCAGGCCGTCGATCAGTTGGCGGATGAGAGGGCTGAAGCTCATGGGAAAGGCCTGACAATTCAATAAGAGGCGGTTTATACCCAGCGGGGGCGGTGGCGTCAAATCACCTCGCCCAAAGCCTGCAAGGTCGGCTTTTTTGTGGGAGCGGCCTTGTGTCGCGAAAGGGCTGCTAAGCAGCCCCGGCACTCTATGCTGCAAAGCTGGAATCCGGGGGCCGCTTCGCGCCCCTTTCGCGACACAAGGCCGCCCCCCACATAAAGAGCAGACCGCAGCCGGGTGAAATCTACGCAAAAAAACGCCGCTGATATCAGCGGCGTTTTTGAGTACCTCAATGCCTTAGAACGGCATCTTGAAGCCTGGCGGCAGCTGCATGCCGGCGGTCATGCCGCCCATCTTTTCCTGGCTGCTTTGCTCAACCTTGCGCACGGCGTCGTTCAGCGCAGCGGCAATGAGGTCTTCCAGTACTTCCTTGTCATCTTCATCAGTCGACATCAGGCTCTGGTCGATGCTGACGCGCTTGACGTCATGACGACCGGTCATCACCACGCTCACCAGACCGCCACCGGACTGACCGGTGACTTCGGCGTTGGCCAGTTCTTCCTGCATCTTCTGCATTTTTTCCTGCATCTGCTGGGCCTGCTTCATCAGGCCGGCCATGCCACCTTTCATCATGGGGTATACCTCGATTGGGTCATGTGATGCGGCCCGGCACCGGGCCGGCCGCATGGTTATCCGTTACTGGCCCTGACTGGCCAGGGCTTCTACAGGCTCAATAGTATCCTGCCGCACCTTGGCGCCGAACAACTTGATCATCTGCTGGATCAACGGATCCTGCTCGATCGACGCGACGGCGTCCTGCTGGCGCTCGGCACGCTTGCGCGCTGCGGCCTGAGCCGGGGTTTCCTGCTCGGGCAGGATCAGCTCGATGCGCAGGTTCAGCGTGCGCCCCAAGTGCTGGTTGAGCGCTTCGTTCAGGCGCCGCTGCTGGGTGGCGTTGAACAACGCACCCTGGCCCGGGTCCAGATGCAGCAACCAGTCGTCGCCATCGGCGGCAATCAACGTACAGTTTGCCGCGATGTTGCCTGTCATCCCGGACACAGGCAACTGTGGGAATAATTCCAGCCATTGCAGGGCCAGACCGGTGGCTGGTTTGGCTGCCGGCAACGGTTCGGCCGCCGGTTTGGACACATCTTCCTGAACATGCTCGGCCAGCTCGTCCAGGTAGCTGAAGCCTGCCGGGTCGCTTTCGCCACCGTAGTAGTCTTCGTCAAGCGGCGGCTCATCGTCGCGCTCCATCCCCACGGCAGCGTAGGCAGACGGGTCGAAAGGCGGCTCGTCGTGTGCCGGGGTGGCCTGTGGGGGCGCCACCGGGGCAACAGGCTCGGACTCGGGCGCGGGTGCCGGTTCGGGCGCGAGTTCAGCCGCTAACGGCGCGGGCGCAACGGCAGGCTCTTCCCACGGCAAGTCGACCACTTCGGCAACAGGCTCAGGTACGGAGATGGCCTCGGCTTCGGCCTTCAGCTCAACATCTGCCTCGGCCTCCGGCTCATGATCAGCCGTCGCGGGTGCAGGCACCTCCAGCTGCGGGGCTTGCGCTACAGGCTCCGCCGGCACAGCCGCGACAGGCGATGAAAGCGCGACCGGCGCCGCGGCTGCCACCTGCCCTGCAGGATCAGCTGTGGCCTGGCTGATCCCCGTTGGCTTTAGCACCGGCTTCGGTGCATCGTCCGTGTCTGCCGGGCGGAACGCCAGCATGCGCAGCAGCACCATCTCGAAGCCACCGCGCGGGTCCGGCGCAAGGGGCAGGTCACGGCGGCCTATCAGGCCCATCTGATAATAGAACTGCACATCCTCGGCCGGCAGCGCCGAAGCCAGCGCCAATACCCGCTCGCGATCACCCTGGCCGTTGTCTACCGCTTCGGGCAGCGCCTGGGCAATGGCTACACGGTGCAGCACATTGAGCATTTCGGCCAGAACGCCCGACCAGTCCGGTCCTTGCTCGGCCAGGTTACGCACGGCCTCCAGCAAAGCCCTGGCATCGCCTTCGAGCAGTGCCTGCAAGACCCCATACACCTGGCCATGGTCGAGGCTACCCAACATGGCACGTACATCGGCAGCCAGTACCTTGCCTTCACCAAAGGCGATGGCCTGGTCGGTCAGGCTCATGGCATCACGCATGGAACCATCGGCCGCACGGCCCAGCAGCCACAGGGCATCTTCCTCGAACGGCACGTTCTCGGCGGCCAGTACGTGGCTGAGGTGCTCCACCACCCGCTCCGGACTCATGTTCTTCAACGAGAACTGCAGGCAGCGCGACAGGATGGTGGCCGGCAGCTTCTGCGGGTCGGTGGTGGCGAGGATGAACTTGACGTAGGGCGGTGGCTCTTCCAGCGTCTTGAGCAAGGCGTTGAACGAGTGGGTCGAGAGCATGTGCACTTCGTCGATCAGGTAGACCTTGAAGCGCCCACGGCTAGGGGCGTACTGCACGTTATCGAGCAGTTCGCGGGTGTCCTCGACCTTGGTACGGCTGGCGGCGTCAATCTCGATCAGGTCGACAAAACGGCCTTCGTCGATTTCCCGGCACACCGAACAGGTGCCACAGGGCGTGGAGGTGATGCCGGTTTCACAGTTCAGGCACTTGGCGATAATACGGGCGATGGTGGTCTTGCCCACGCCGCGGGTACCGGTGAACAGGTAGGCATGGTGCAGGCGCTGGTTGTCCAAGGCATTGATCAAGGCCTTGAGCACATGGGTCTGGCCGACCATTTCGCGGAACGAGCGCGGACGCCATTTTCGTGCAAGAACCTGATAACTCATCGAAAAACCATCGTAGCCTGATCGAGCGGAAGATCGCTAATGCTAGCGGAGCGGGGGCAAAATTGCACCCTGCGCAACTCGTCTAAGCTTGGAATGGCGCATTGTCCAGGGAGGATTGCCTTTGCGAAGACTGCTGGCCCTGTTACTGCTGTGGTCTACAAACAGCCTGGCTGACCAGCCGGTGCTGCGCTTTTCCGTCGCCGAGAGCTGGAGCATGCCGCTGGTACGCATCGAAGGCGATCAGCCAGTGGAGGGATTGCTTTACGACCTGATGCAAGCCGTTGCCAGGCAAGTGGGCGCTCGCCCCGAGTTCCATGTCATGGCCCGCCTGCGCCTGGAGGAGGCCATGAGCAGCGGCGACATTGATGTGCGTTGCTACGTCAGCACCCAGTGGCTCAACGACCGTCCAAGGGATTTTGTGTGGAGTATCCCGCTGATTCATCAGCGCGACGTACTGGTTGGCCGCGCCGGCGACAGCAACCCGATATCCGCGGAGCAACTGCCACCCCAGGCGATTGGCACGGTGCTTGGCTACACCTATTCAACCCTGCAACCGCTGCTGGACCACGGCCAGCTGCACCGTGAGGACAGCCGCAGCCAGTTGCTGGTGCTGCAAAAGCTGCAGGCAGGCCGGTATCGCCATGCGGTGAGCAATCAGTTGTCGTTGCAGTGGTTCAACCAAGGGTTGCCAGCGGAGCAGCAATTGCAAGCGCTGGCAGTGCTGGACGAACAGGATTTGGGGTGCATGGTGCGCAACGATCCGGCGATACCGACACAAGGGCTGTTGCGGGCGTTGGTAAGAATGAAGCAGTCGGGGGAGATCGAGCGGATTTTGCAGCGGTATGGAGGGACGGGCGACCCGGACAGTATGTCTGTGGCCCGGCCCGAAATACCCAGCAAAATGCCGGCACACAGCCAGCGCAACTAACGCCCTGCTCATTTCGCGAACGCTTGCGCAAACACTGTGGGAGCGGGCTTGCCCGCGAACACCGGCATAGCCGGTGCCATCCACCGCGTTATATTCTTCGCGGGCATGCCCGCTCCCACAGCGTTGTGAGGCACACTCACAATCGCTATCACAAACTCAATGTCACCGGCCTTTACGTTCAAACGCCAAGCTGACAGCATCCGCCTGCCCCCAGGCAATCTGCATGGCCCGCAAACCATGCTCCAACAACTGCCTGGTTTCTTCGTCCTGAATACGCTCAAGCGCCCGCCGGCTATCGCTGTAGGCGAACATCAGGTAGTGGGAAACATTCATCAACGCGAACTCCATCGGGACGATGCCTTCGCTGATCGCGCGGGAAAGGGATTTGCCTTGGGGAAGATCAAAGACGTGGGGCGGATCGGGGACCAATTTTTTCATGAGCTCACCATACCGGGCGAGAGCCCCCTTTCGCTTCCACACTTAGGGTGACAGTTGTACGCGGGGTGGAAGACCAGGGGTATGGCAAACCCGGCAGGCCCGAAGGCCTCCCACGCACAACTGTCATATCGACAGCCGCCAAACCACCCAGGCTTCCACACCCGATCGCTGAACTGACAGCGACCGCGAAAGCCTAGTGGGCGAGGTTGACCGGGACAATCAGACGGGAGTCGACGGAACACGTAGGATAATTCGCTATGCCTGCCTGACGTGTAGGGGCTTTCCTAGACTGTTATCAGACCTATCTTAAAGTGGGCACTCTGATCATGTGCTTACTGTTATCGGGATCCCTGTCTTCACACCAAAGCCCGTAAATACGCACTCAAGAACAACCCCACACCAAACACAAAATGCGTGGCCAGGCTCTTCAGACAGTTCCGCGCAGGTGTCGGCGTTCTGGACGCAAAGAACCCTGCCCCCATCGCCGGCTGCATGAGGCAAAACGGCGCCACGACTGTACCCACACCCACAACTACTGCAGGTAAAAGAGTAGGCGACCGCAACCAGCCCTCCCCTACGATCACAAGCAGCAGCATCGCGAAAAGCACGCCGGTGGCGTAGTGAATCACCCATCCCCACGCCAACTCATTTCGCACCGGTTCCGCTTTGGCAATCGCTTGGTGCGAAACACGCCCACCTAGCAAGTGCCCCGCCCAACGCCCGACCATGGCAAAGTTCAGCGTTGCCACACCCAACCGCCTCAGCAGCAGCCCCCACAGGTCCATCACTACAGTGGCACCTATGCCAATCGGCAATGCAGCTAAAAACATCGCAGTAAACGTCATTGAACAAGCCCTCGAAAGTTGACGGTCATTACCCATGCCGCGCAGCATAGAAGTTGAAGTCAACTTCAAGTCAAGGGCCCGAAATGGACATTGCCGACGTCGCCAAACGCACAGGCGTACCTGCATCGACACTGCGTTACTACGAGAAGAAAGGCTTGCTCAAGTCGCTTGCCGGGCACGGTCAGCGTCGACAGTTTGCAGCCGATGTGGCGGACAGGCTGGCGCTGATCGCCCTGGGGCAGGCTGCGGGGTTTTCGCTGGATGAAGTGGGGGCGATGCTGGTGGACCTGCAGGTCGACAGGCAGATGCTGATAGCAAAGGCGGACGAGCTGGATGCGCGGATCAAGCGCTTGCAGGCGATGAGCAAGGGGTTGCGGCATGCCGCGCAATGCCCTGAGAAAGATCATCTGACATGCCCGAAATTCCAGCAGCTGATGAAGCTGTCGGCGGCAGGAGCATTGGGCGAAAAGCAGAAAAGAACGAAGACGTTCGTTACAGATTGAGGTTTTCCGACCCCAGAAATGGAGGCGGCCCCACCAGCCACACCCCGGCACTCGATGTTCCCGCTATGGCTGCTCCCTTCCGGGCCTGACCAGGTTAACGGGTAATCAATGCGGGGGGACCGATGGGACCACCACTACATGCCTCGCTGAGCAGCGAGTGGCGCCATTGTACCGGTCTTTGGGGCAGATACAACCACTGCGGCAGAAAAAGTCATCATTTCTCAATGACTTGTCAGGGGCGAGACGGCCTGGACGGGCCTCTTCGCGGGTAAACCCGCTCCTACGGGGGACCGCGCAGGCTTTTCGAGTTTTGAGCAAGGCAGTTGCCCCCCCACAGGGGGGGCACGGATGCCTAGACCGCTATGCCCTGTTCGGCCAGGAATGTGACGAAGGCATCTTCGTCCAGTACCTTCACACCCAGCTCAGCAGCCTTGGCCAGCTTGGAACCTGCCCCCGGCCCTGCCACCACGCAGTGGGTCTTGCCGGAAACGGAACCGGCAACCTTGGCCCCCAGGCTTTCCAGCTTGTCCTTGGCAATGTCCCGACTCATGCGCTCCAGCGTACCGGTCAGCACCCAGGTCTGGCCGGCCAGCGGCAAGCCTTCGGCCACCTTCTTCTCGCTGCTCCAGTGCATGCCGAATGCCAGCAGCTGCGCTTCGATGTCCCGGGCCAGTTTCTGGTTTGCTTCATCCTTGAAGAACTCACGCACTGCGTCGACCTGCTTGGCCGCCAGGGCCTGGCGCAGGTCAATGCCGTCGGCGGCGATGATCTTGTCCAGGCTGTCGAGCTTGGCCACCAACTTCTCGGCACCGGTCGGGCCGACGGAGGCAATGTCGAGCTTGGCGATCATCCCGGCCAAGGTGGTGCTGGCGGCAAATTCGGCGGCCAGCTCACCTTCGTCCTGCAACTGCATACCGCTGTCGAGCAGCTGCTGGATAACCTTCTGGTTGTGCTCGTCTTCAAAGAAATTGTGGATCTCGTAGGCCACTTCGAGACCGATGTCCGGCAAATAGGTCAGCACCTGCGGCAATGCCTGCTGCACGCGCGCCAGGCTGCCCAGCGAGCGGGCCAGCACCTTGGCAGTCTCCTCGCCGACATCCGGGATGCCCAGCGCGTAGATGAAGCGCGCCAGGCTCGGGCGCTTGCTGGCTTCGATGGCATCCAGCAGCTTCTGGGTCGACACCTCGGCAAAGCCTTCAAGGCCGACGACCTGCTCGAACTGCAGCTTGTACAGGTCAGCCGGCGAGCCGATCAGGCCTTCATCCACCAACTGCTCGACACTCTTCTCACCCAGGCCGTCGATGTCCATGGCACGGCGCGACACATAATGAATGATCGCCTGCTTGAGCTGCGCGCCACAGGCCAGGCGTCCGACGCAGCGGTACACCGCACCTTCGCTGGTGGTTTCCTTGCCCTTGCTGCGTTTGACCAGCTGGGTGCGCTCGACCTGCGAACCACACACCGGGCACTCGCTTGGCACTTCTACCGGGCGGGCGTCTTGCGGACGACGCTCCAGCACCACCTGCATCACCTGCGGGATCACGTCGCCGGCCCTGCGAATGATCACCGTGTCGCCGATGCGCAGGCCCAGGCGGGCGATTTCGTCCATGTTGTGCAAGGTGGCGTTGGACACGGTCACACCGGCCACCTTGACCGGCTTCAGCCGCGCCACAGGCGTTACGGCACCCGTACGGCCAACCTGGAACTCAACGTCCAGCACCTCGGTCAGCTCTTCCATGGCCGGGAACTTGTGGGCAATCGCCCAGCGCGGCTCACGGGCGCGGAAGCCCAGCTCGCGCTGGGCGGCCAGGCTGTTGACCTTGAACACTACACCGTCGATCTCATACGGCAGGCTGTTACGCCGCTCGCCAATGTCGCGGTAGTAGGCCAGGCATTCTTCGATGCCCGCCGCATGCTTGAGCTCGCGGCTGATCGGCAGGCCCCAGGCCTTGAGTTGCTCGAGGATGCCGATGTGGCTGTCGCCGATGCTTTCGGACAACTGGCCGACACCATAGCAGCAGAACTCCAGTGGGCGGCTGGCGGTGATTTTCGAGTCCAGCTGGCGCAAGCTGCCAGCAGCGGCATTGCGCGGGTTGGCGAAGGTCTTGCCACCGGCCTCGGCCTGGGCGGCATTGAGCCGGTCGAAACCGGCCTTGCTCATGTACACCTCGCCGCGCACCTCCAGCACTGCCGGCCAGCCCTTACCCTGCAACTTGAGCGGGATGTTGCGCACGGTGCGTACGTTGGCGCTGATGTCTTCGCCAGTGGTGCCGTCGCCCCGGGTGGCGCCCTGCACCAACTGTCCGTCGCGGTACAGCAGGCTCACGGCCAGGCCATCGAGCTTGGGTTCGCAGCTGTAGTCGACCGCACCCGGCTGATCGAGGCCTTCTACCACACGGCGACCGAACTCACGCAGGTCGGCTTCTTCAAAGGCGTTGCCCAGGCTGAGCATGGGCACTTCGTGGCGCACCTGGCTGAACGCAGCCAAGGCAGCGCCGCCAACGCGCTGGGTGGGCGAGTCGGGGGTTACCAGGTGCGGGTGTTCGGCTTCCAGCGCCTTGAGCTCGTTGAACAGGCGGTCGTATTCGGCATCAGGCACGCTGGGCTCGTCGAGCACGTAGTAGCGATAGTTATGCTGATCGAGCTCGGCACGCAGTTCGAGGATACGGGTTTCGGCGGTCATGGGATTTGTCTTCTCTTGCAAAGCAAAAGAGCAGCTTGGGGTGTGCGTGGAGTTTTAGGTGTCTATTGACTGTGCCGGCCTCTTCGCGGGTAAACCCGCTCCTACAAGGGCGTCACATGCCCTAGGGCGGTGATGTACCTGTAGGAGCGGGTTTACCCGCGAAGAGGCCGGCACAGGCAACGACGATACCCGAACCGGCCAGCACGCCCTCAGGCTGCTCTTTCGTCTGGATCTGTCAGCGTTTCTGGGTCAGCGCACGGCGCTCGAACTCGACGATACGCTGGCGGTAGTGCTCGATGGTCTGGGCAGTCAGCACGCTGCGCTGGTCATCCTTGAGCTCACCGTTCAGTTCATGGGCCAGCTTGCGTGCCGCGGCAACCATCACGTCGAAAGCCTGCTTCGGATGACGCGGGCCCGGCAAGCCGAGGAAGAAGCTCACAGCGCGAGTGCTGAAGTGATCGATGTCGTCCAGGTCGAACACGCCAGGCTTGACTGCGTTGGCCATCGAGAACAGCACCTCGCCGTGACCGGCCATGCTCTCGTGGCGGTGGAAGATGTCCATTTCGCCGAAGCGCAAGCCGCTTTCCAGGATGTTCTGCAGCAGCGCCGGGCCCTTGAAGCCACCCTCGTCGCGGGAGATCACGCTGATGACCAGCACCTCTTCGGCGGGTGGCAACTCCTTGACGCTGCTGCTGGCAGGCGCTGCGCCGCTGCTACGGTTGTTGTCGGCGGCAAAGTCGTCATCGCTGTCGGCAAACAGGTCGGGCTCGCGCTGCTCGGCGCTCAGGTTCAGGTCACCCTGCTGCACATCGGCAGCCGCACTGGCACGCTTGCCGCGCTTGCTGGCCTTGACCGGCTTGGGCTCACGCTCGCGATCACGCGCAGATGCGCTGAGCGACGGCAGGTCGCTTTCGTCCAGCTCAGGCTCCTTGTGGGTATCGAGCACGCGCGACGGGCCGAGCACCTCGGCACTGCCACCCTCTTCGTCCGGCAGGTTGGAATAACTGCGATCCAGACGGAATTTCAACTTGCCTTTCCCGCCGCGCATGCGGCGCCAGCCGTCGAAAAGAATCCCGGCGATAACAATGATGCCGATGAGGATCAGCCACTCGCGCAGACCGATTTCCATGTAATCCCGTGCCTCTATAAAAATATGCTTGAAAACAAAGGGTTCAAAGCCCTTTAACACGTGGCGCCAACTCTATGTTCTGACAGGCGTTTTACCCACGCAAAAAACGAGTGACATTAAGCTAGCACGACCAAAGACAACTTTACACCGTCTGTCGCACACGGCGGGGGCATTTCGCTGCAGAATGTGCCCCTATCGTCGTGCATCAAGCGTCGACCATGGCCATGGCCGCCTCCACATCGACTGCAACAAGGCGTGAACAACCCGGCTCATGCATGGTTACCCCCATCAATTGGTCCGCCATCTCCATGGCAATCTTGTTATGGGTGATGTAGATGAACTGCACGCTTTCACTCATTTCCTTGACCAGACGCGCGTAGCGCCCGACGTTGGCATCGTCCAGCGGTGCATCGACCTCGTCGAGCATGCAGAACGGTGCGGGGTTCAACTTGAAGATGGCAAACACCAGCGCCAAGGCGGTCAGTGCCTTCTCGCCGCCGGACAGCAGATGGATGGTGCTGTTCTTCTTGCCCGGCGGTCGCGCCATGATCGTTACCCCTGTATCGAGTAGATCTTCGCCCGTCAGTTCCAGATAAGCGCTGCCACCACCGAAAACTTTTGGGAAAAGTGCCTGTAATCCGGCATTTATCTGATCAAAGGTATCCTTGAAGCGGTTGCGGGTTTCCTTGTCGATTTTGCGGATGACGTTTTCGAGGGTCTCCAGCGCTTCGACCAGGTCGGCGTCCTGAGCGTCCAGGTATCGTTTGCGCTCGGATTGCTGCTCGTATTCTTCGATGGCCGCCAGGTTGATCGCCCCCAGGCGCTGGATGCGCGCTTCAAGCTGCTCCAGTTCCTGTTCGGTACCCTGCTCGCTGGCCTCGGTTTCCAGGGTGGCGAGCACGCCTTGCAGGTCATAGCCGTCGGCCAGCAACTGCTCTTGCAGGGTCTTGCGCCGCACATCCAGGCCCTGGCACTCCAGGCGCAACTGCTCCAGTTGACCACGCAGCAGCTGGGCCTGCTGCTCGGCCTGGGTACGGCGTTTTTCGGCATCGCGCAGTTCGCGGTCAGCTTCGTCCATGTGCAGGCGAGCCAGGCGCATTTCCTCGTCGACGCTCATGCGCCGCTCCAGCAGCTCCTCCAGTCTCAGGCGCAGTTCTTCCTGCGGGGCTTCACCCTCCTCCAGGTTCAGGCTCAGTTGTTCCTGGCGCTCGGTCAGGCGCGCAGCTTGCTGCTCCAGACGCTCCAGCGCCTGGCGGGTGGAGTCGTGCTGGGCACGCAACGACCCCAGGCGCACCGCCAGCTGGTGAGCGTGGTCCTTGTGCTGGCGGGCCTCCTGACGCACCCGGTCAAGGCTTTCGCGCAGGGTGTCGCGGCGGGCCATCAACTGTTCGCGCTGCTCGGTGTCCTGGGCCATGAGCTCCAGAGCCTCTTGCAGCAGCAGGCGTGCTTCGCCCAGTTGCTCGTGTTCCAGGGCGCGCTGCTCTTCCAGCTCGCCCAGCTCTTCGTGCAGGCGGCGGCGGCGCAGCTCGACCTGCTCGGCGCGCGCGCGGCTGGCCGAAAGACTGGCCTTCAGCTCGCCGTGCAGGCGGTTTTCATCCTGTGTGCGGCGGCGCAACTGTTCGCGCTGCTCCTCCAGGTCCAGTTGCTGCTCGCGCAGCGCCTGCAACTGTTGATCGAGCTGTTCCAGCGCCGCTTCCTGCTCCAGTTGTTCCTGGCCCAGGCGTTCGATTTCCTGGCCGCGCGCCAGCACGCCGCCTTCGGCCTCGCCACCTCGGCGTACCCGCAGGAAGTGCCGGCCGACCCAGTAGCCATCACGACTGACCAGGCTCTGCCCTTCGCCGAGCGACCCGCGCTGCTCCAGTGCCTGAGCCAGGTCTTCCACAGGCCTGACCTGGCCCAGCCAGGGCGCCAGGTCGATACGGCCCTCAACCTTCTCCAGCAAGCTGCCGGGCAACGTCGCCCCCGCGCCGACGGCCAGCAGCAAGCGCAGCTCACCCTGTTCCAGGCCCGCAAAATCGAGGTCGTTGAAATCGTCCACCAGCACAGCCTGCAGATCGGCGCCAAGCACCGTCTCTACCGCCAGCTCCCAACCCGGCTCCACCCGCAAGCCTTCGGCCAGCCGCGGCTGTTGCTCCAGCCCTTGGCCGTGCAGCCATTGCGCAGCACCTGCGCCCGGCTCCAGGGCGGCCTGCTGCAAGGCTTCAAGCGAGGCCAGGCGCCCGCCCAGGCGCTGCAGGTCGCCCTGTGCCTGCTGTTGCGCCCGGGTGGCCTGCTGCAGTTGCTCGCGCGCGCTTTCCAGGCGCTCGATCACCTGCTCTTCGCAGAGCTGCAGTTCTTCCAGCAGCATTTCGCTGCTGGCCAATTGCTCGGCCAGTTCGAACATGGCGGCATCCTGCGGGTCGCTGCCCAGTTGCTCGCGCTCCTCGACCAACTTGCGCTGGCGCTCGGCCTGGCGCTCAAGGCTGGTTTCCAGCTGCTGCAGACGCGCCTGCTGCACTTCGGCCTGGCGGCGCGGTTCGGCGGAGCGGCTGTTGAAGCTGTCCCACTGCTCCTGCCAGCCGTGCATGCCCAGCTCGGCCTCTTCAAGCGCGGCAGCGGCTTCCTCGGCAGCCGCCAGGGTCATTTCCTGCTCGGGTTCGAGCATGACCAGCTCTTCGCTCAGGGTTGCCAGCAAGGTACGGTCGTGCCCCAGGTGCGATTCGGTTTCCAGGCGTGTGCGCTCGGCTTCCTTGAAGTCGTCCTGCAACTGGCGCAGGCGCTGCTGGCCGTGCTGAATGCTCTGCTCGACCCGGGCGATGTCACCGGCCACCGAGTAGAAACGGCCCTGCACCTGGTTGAAGCGTTCGGACAGTTCGTGATGACCGTCGCGCAGGCGTTCGATACTGGCATCGGCATTGCGCTGCTCGGCCACCAGCGCCTCGTGAGAAACGCCCTGGTCGCCGATCACCGATTCGCGCTGGCGGACTTGTTCGTCCAGGCCTCGCCAGCGCAAGGCAGACAGGCGCGCTTTCATCTGCCGCTCCTGAGCCTTGTACTCACGGTACTTCTCGGCGGCCTGGGCCTGGCGATGCAGACGCTCCAGCTGGCGCTCGAGCTCTTCGCGCAGGTCGGTCAGACGCGCCAGGTTTTCCTGGGTGCGGCGGATGCGGTTCTCGGTTTCGCGGCGGCGCTCCTTGTATTTGGAAATGCCCGCCGCTTCCTCGATGAAGTTGCGCAGCTCCTCGGGCTTGGCCTCGATCAGCTTGGAGATCATGCCCTGCTCGATGATCGAGTAACTGCGCGGCCCCAGACCCGTTCCGAGGAAGATATCGGTGATGTCACGCCGGCGGCACTTGGTGCCGTTGAGGTAATAGCTGTTCTGCCCGTCGCGGGTAACCTTGCGGCGGATCGAAATCTCGGCGTAGGCGGCATACTCGCCGACCAGGGTGGTTTCGCTGTTGTCGAACACCAGTTCGATACTGGCCTGGCTGACCGGCTTGCGGCCACTGGAGCCGTTGAAGATGACGTCGGTCATCGACTCGCCGCGCAGGTTTTTCGCCGAACTTTCGCCCATCACCCAACGCACCGCGTCGATGATATTGGACTTGCCGCAGCCGTTTGGGCCGACCACGGCCGCCATGTTGCTGGGGAAGTTGACCGTGGTCGGGTCGACGAACGACTTGAACCCGGCCAGGCGAATGCACTTCAGGCGCATCGGTCAGCCTCTGGCCAGTGCCGCCAGCACCAGTTCGCAGCTGCGCTGGCCATAGGCGGTGAGCACCTCGCGAATGCGCGGCAGGTCGCGGGAGACCACGGCTTCGAGCAGGCGGGCGAACAGGTCGAGATAGTCGATCATGTTGGCCTGGCGCTGGTCCAGCGACAGGTAATAGGCACGGCTCATGGCCGGTTGCAGGTTTTCCACGGTTTCCTGCAGGAACGGGTTGTCGGCGAACGGATAGGCCGCACGCATGACCGCAAAACTGTCGGCGACGAAGGTCTTGATGTCGAGCTGGTCATGGGCACGCTGCAGCCGCTGCTGGATCTCCAGAAACGGGCGCAGGTCGGCTTCGGTGCGCCATTTTTGCGCAACCGCATTGCCCAGCAGGATGTAGAACTCGCCCATCAGCGAGCACAGGCTACGAACGCTGCGTTCGTCCAGTTCGGTGACATGGGCACCACGTCGCGGCAGGATCGCCACCAGATGGCGGCGTTCGAGGATCAGCAGTGCTTCGCGCACCGAGCCGCGGCTGACGTTGAGCGCCTGGGTAACCTTCTGCTCCTGGATACGTTCGCCCGGCGCCAGCTCGCCGCGGATGATGCGTTCGGCCAGGTAATCGGCAATCTGCTCGGAGAGGCTGTCCGGGGCCTTGAACGTCATGGTTTTCCTTCAAAATCATTGAACTGGGCACAAGGGGCGAATTGTAGCGTACTTGGGCGGTAATCGCGCAGAGGGGCCAGGTGGTTTATTTGACCTTTCAGACAGCCACGCGCCCGGCGCGATCTATGCTTGGAATAGAGGCAGTGTGTGCGGCTGGGCATGGATACGTGCATTTTCTTGACCTTTGAGTCAGAAAAATATTGACCTGCCAGACAGGTCTTGCTTAGAGTCCGCCCAACAACAATAAAACCATTGCGAGGCCATCCCCGTGATCCAGTTTCTCGTCAACCAGGAGCTGCGTAGTGAGCACGCCCTGGACCCTAACATGACAGTGCTGCAGTACCTGCGCGAGCACCTGGGCAAACCCGGCACAAAGGAGGGCTGCGCCAGTGGTGACTGCGGTGCGTGCACCGTGGTGGTCGGTGAACTGAGTCAGGACGACCAAGGCAACGACAGCCTGCGCTACCGCAGCCTCAATTCGTGCCTGACCTTTGTGTCGTCGCTGCACGGCAAGCAACTGATCAGCGTCGAGGGGCTCAAGCACCAAGGCCAGCTGCACAGCGTGCAACAGGCCATGGCCGATTGCCATGGATCGCAGTGCGGCTTCTGCACCCCCGGCTTTGTCATGTCGCTGTTCGCCCTGCAAAAGAACAGCAGCGGCCCTGACCTGCACCAGGCCCAGGAAGCCCTGGCTGGCAACCTGTGCCGCTGCACCGGTTACCGGCCGATCCTCGACGCCGCCGAGCAGAGCTGCCGCCAGCCCTGCCGCGACCAGTTCGATGCCCAGCAGGCGCAAACCATCAGCCGCCTCAAGGCCATTGCCCCGACGCAGACCGGCGAGCTGAACAGCGGCGACAAGCGCTGCCTGGTGCCGCTGACCGTGGCGGATCTGGCCGACCTGTACAGCTCGCACCCCGAAGCGCGGCTGCTGGCCGGTGGTACCGACCTGGCGCTGGAAGTCACCCAGTTCCACAAGACCTTGCCCGTGATGATCTACGTCGGCCACGTGGCCGAGCTCAAGCGCATCGAGAAAACCGCCAGCCACCTGGAAATCGGCGCCGCCACCCCGCTCACCGACTGCTATGGCGCGCTTAACGAGGAATATCCCGACTTCGGCGCCCTGCTGCACCGCTTTGCCTCGCTGCAGATACGCAACCAGGGCACCCTCGGCGGCAACATCGGCAACGCCTCGCCAATCGGCGACTCGCCACCCCTGCTGATCGCCCTGGACGCGCAGGTGGTGCTGCGCCAGGGTGAACGCCAACGGGTGATGCCACTGGAAGACTACTTCATCGACTACCGCATCACGGCTCGCCAGGACAGCGAGTTCATCGAGAAGATCATCGTACCGCGCGCCTCCAGTGACTGGGCGTTCCGCGCCTATAAAGTATCCAAACGCCTGGACGACGACATCTCGGCCGTGTGCGCAGCCTTCAACCTGAGCATCGAAGACGGTGTGGTCAGCGGTGTGCGGATCGCCTTCGGCGGCATGGCGGCGATACCCAAGCGCGCCCGTGCCTGCGAGGCAGCGTTGCGCGGCAAGCCGTGGAACCAGGCCGCCATCGAGCGCGCCTGCCAGGCCCTGGCGGAGGACTTCACCCCACTCAGCGACTTCCGCGCCAGCAAGGAATACCGCCTGCTGACCGCGCAGAACCTGCTGCGCAAGTACTTCATCGAACAGCAAACGCCGCACATCGAAACCCGGGTGACCGCTTATGTCTAACCATCACGTAGCCAAAAGCCAGGCCGAGATGGCCGAACTGTTCAGCCAGGACCTGACCACCGGGGTCGGCCGCAGCGTCAAGCACGACAGCGCCGACAAGCATGTATCCGGCGAGGCTGTGTACATCGACGACCGCCTGGAATTCCCCAACCAGTTGCACGTCTACGCCCGCACCGCCGACCGCGCCCATGCGCGCATCCTGCGCATCGACACCACGCCGTGCTACGCCTTCGAGGGCGTGCGCATTGCCATCACCCACGAAGACATCCCCGGCCTGAAGGACATCGGCCCGGTGGTGGCCGGCGACCCATTGCTGGCCATCGACAAGGTCGAGTTCTTCGGCCAGCCGGTGCTCGCTGTCGCTGCCCGCGATCTTGAAACCGCACGTAAAGCGGCCATGGCCGCCATCGTCGAGTACGAAGACCTGGAGCCGGTGCTGGATGTTGTCGATGCACTGCGCAAGAAGCACTTCGTGCTCGACAGCCACACCCACCAGCGCGGCGATTCGGCTGCCGCCCTGGCCAGCGCCCCGCACCGCATTCAGGGCACCCTGCACATCGGCGGCCAGGAGCACTTCTACCTCGAAACGCAGATTTCCTCGGTCATGCCCACCGAAGACGGCGGCATGATCGTCTACTGCTCCACGCAGAACCCCACCGAAGTGCAGAAACTGGTCGCCGAAGTGCTCGACGTGCCGATGAACAAAGTGGTGCTGGACATGCGTCGCATGGGTGGCGGTTTTGGCGGCAAGGAAACCCAGGCCGCCAGCCCGGCATGCCTGTGCGCGGTAGTCGCGCGCCTGACCGGCCAGCCAACCAAGATGCGCCTGCCGCGGGTCGAAGACATGACCATGACCGGCAAGCGCCACCCGTTCTACGTCGAGTATGACGTGGGCTTCGACGACAACGGCCGGCTGCACGGTATCAATTTCGACCTGGCCGGCAACTGCGGCTATTCGCCCGACCTGTCCGGTTCGATCGTCGACCGTGCCATGTTCCACTCCGACAACGCTTACTACTTGGGCGATGCCACCGTCCACGGGCACCGCTGCAAGACCAATACCGCCTCCAACACCGCCTACCGCGGCTTTGGCGGCCCACAGGGTATGGTCGCCATCGAGCAGGTGATGGACCATATCGCCCGTCATCTGGGCCGTGACCCACTGGCCGTGCGCAAGGCCAACTATTACGGCAAGACCGAACGCAACGTCACCCACTACTACCAGACCGTCGAGCACAACATGCTCGAGGAGATGACCGCCGAACTGGAAGCCAGCAGCGACTACGCCGAACGCCGCGAGTCGATCCGCCGCTTCAACGCCAACAGCCCGATCCTGAAGAAAGGCCTGGCACTGACACCGGTCAAGTTCGGCATTTCGTTCACCGCCACCTTCCTCAACCAGGCCGGTGCACTGATCCATATCTACACCGACGGCAGCATTCACCTGAACCATGGCGGCACCGAAATGGGCCAAGGCCTGAACACCAAGGTGGCCCAGGTGGTGGCGCAGATCTTCCAGGTGGACTTCAGCCGCATCCAAATCACCGCCACCAACACCGACAAGGTGCCCAACACCTCGCCTACGGCTGCGTCCAGCGGCGCCGACCTGAACGGCAAAGCGGCGCAGAACGCGGCCGAAATCCTCAAGCGGCGCCTGACCGAGTTTGCCGCACGGCATTATCAGGTGACCGAGGAAGACGTCGAATTCCGTAACGGCCATGTGCGGGTGCGCGACCAGATCGTCAGCTTTGAGCAACTGGTGCAACAGGCTTACTTCGCTCAGGTGTCGCTGTCCAGCACCGGGTTCTACCGCACACCGAAGATCTTCTACGACCGCAGCCAGGCCCGCGGCCGGCCGTTCTACTACTTCGCCTTTGGCGCTGCCTGCGTGGAAGTGATCGTCGATACGCTGACCGGCGAATACAAGATGTTGCGCGCCGACATCCTGCACGACGTGGGCGATTCGCTGAACCCTGCGATCGACATCGGCCAAGTGGAAGGCGGTTTCATCCAGGGCATGGGCTGGCTGACTACCGAAGAGCTGGTGTGGAACGCCAAAGGCAAGCTGATGACCAACGGCCCGGCCAGCTACAAGATCCCGGCCGTGGCCGACATGCCACTGGACTTGCGGGTGAAGCTGGTGGAAAACCGCAAGAACCCGGAAGACACCGTGTTCCACTCCAAGGCCGTGGGCGAGCCGCCGTTCATGCTGGGCATTGCCGCCTGGTGCGCGATCAAGGATGCCGTGGCCAGCCTGGCTGATTACCGCGTGCAGCCGCAGGTGGACGCGCCGGCAACACCGGAGCGGGTGCTGTGGGGCTGTGAGCAGATGCGCAAGGCGGTGGCTGCCACTCAGTCCGCAGAACCGGAGCTGGAAACCGTCACCCAGTAACGCCGCGCTCCGCTTTTTCTGTGGGAGCGGCCTTGTGTCGCGAAAGGGCTGCGCAGCAGCCCCAAATATGTATGTTGCTTTAAATATTCTGGGGTCGCTTCGCGCCCCTATCGCGACACAAGGCCGCTCCCACAAAGAAGCGGACCGCGTTGACCTGAAGAGGATCTGCATCATGCACCAATGGATCAACGCCCTCGCCGACCACCAGTCCCGTGGCGAAGCCTGCGTGCTGGTGACCATCATCGAGGAACGCGGCTCGACACCGCGCAATGCCGGCTCGAAGATGGTGGTCAGCGCCAGCGGTCTGTTCGACACCATCGGCGGCGGCCACCTGGAATACAAGGCGCTGCACATCGCCCGGCAAATGCTCGAAGCGCAGCGCACCACGCCGCACCTTGAGCGCTTCAGCCTCGGCGCCAGCCTGGGCCAGTGCTGCGGCGGCGTGACCGTGCTGCTGTTCGAACCCATGGCCGCCGTGCAGGCTCAGATCGCCGTGTTCGGCGCGGGCCATGTCGGCAGGGCTCTGGTACCCTTGCTCGCGGCGCTCCCCTGCCGGGTGCGCTGGATCGACTCGCGTGAACAGGAATTCCCCGAGCTCATCCCCAACGGGGTGACCAAGGTGGTCAGTGAAGAGCCGGTCGACGAAGTCGCAGACCTGCCGCCCGGCAGCTACTGCATCGTCATGACCCACAACCACCAGCTCGACCTGGAACTGACCGCCGCCATTCTCAAGCGCAACGATTTCACCTGGTTCGGCCTGATCGGCTCGAAGACCAAACGGGTCAAGTTCGAGCACCGCCTGCGCGAGCGAGGCTTCGACGAGGCCATCATGGCACGCATGCGCTGCCCGATGGGCCTGGCCGAGGTCAAGGGCAAGCTGCCCATCGAGATCGCCGTGTCTATCGCCGGTGAAATCATTGCCACTTACAACGCCTGCTTCGGCCAGCACGACGCTGCCGCCAATGCCGGCCCCATTGCCCAATTGCTGCCGCCCTCCCGCCGCAGCCAAGCCATTTGACGAGTGTGTTATGACCGTTACCCGCAAAGCCTACCGTGCCGCCATCCTGCACAGCATTGCCGACCCGGCCGAGGTGGGCCTGGAGGCTTCCCATGAATACTACGAAGACGGCCTGCTGGTGGTCGACGATGGCCGCATCAGCGCCGTTGGGCACGCCAGTGAACTGCTGCCGACGCTGGATGCCGGCATCCCGGTCGAGCACTACCAGGACGCGCTGATCACCCCGGGCTTCATCGATACCCACATCCACTTCCCGCAGACCGGCATGATCGGTTCGTACGGCGAGCAGTTGCTGGACTGGCTGAACACCTACACCTTCCCGTGCGAAAAGCAGTTCGCCGACAAAGGCCACGCCGACCAGGTGGCGAAGATCTTCCTCAAGGAACTGCTGCGCAACGGCACCACCACTGCGCTGGTATTCGGCAGCGTGCACCCGGAATCGGTCAACGCCCTGTTCGAAGAGGCCGAGCGCCTGGACCTGCGCTTGATCGCCGGCAAAGTGATGATGGACCGCAATGCCCCAGACTACCTGACCGACACCGCCGAGTCCGGCTATGCCGAAAGCAAGGCACTGATCGAGCGCTGGCACGGCAAAGGCCGCCTGCACTATGCAGTGACCCCGCGTTTCGCCCCGACCAGCACGCCGCAACAGTTGACCCTGGCCGGCCAACTGCTCAAGGAACACCCCGGCGTGTACATGCACACGCACCTGTCGGAAAACCTCAAGGAAATCGACTGGGTCAAGTCGCTGTTCCCCGAGCAGAAGGGTTACCTGGACGTCTACGACCACTTCGAGCTGCTGGGCGAGCGCTCGGTGTTCGCCCACGGCGTGCACCTGTGCGACGACGAGTGCCAGCGCCTGGCCGAAACCGGCTCGGCCGTGGCCTTCTGCCCCACCTCCAACCTGTTCCTTGGCAGTGGCCTGTTCAACCTGCCCCAGGCCGAGCGGTTCAAGGTCAACGTGGGCCTAGGTACCGACGTTGGCGCCGGCACCAGCTTCTCTCTGCTTAACACCCTGAACGAGGCATACAAGGTGATGCAGCTGCAAGGCGCGCGCCTGCATCCGTACAAATCGCTGTACCTGGCCACCCTCGGCGGCGCCCGCGCACTGCGCCTGGACGACCGTATCGGTAGCCTGCGCCCAGGCAACGATGCCGACTTCGTGGTGCTGGACTACAAGGCCACACCACTGCTGGACTACCGCATCCAGCAGTCCAACAGCATCGAAGAAACCTTGTTCGTGCTCACCACCCTGGGCGATGACCGTACCGTGCGTGAAACCTACGCCGCCGGGCGCTGCGTGCACCAGCGCTAAGGTTCTTTCGCCAGGCCCCGATACAGCGCGCCGCCGATTGCAGCACCGATCAGCGGCGCCACCCAGAACAGCCACAGCTGCTGCAGGGCCCAGCCACCGACGAACAAGGCCGGCCCCGTGCTACGCGCGGGGTTGACCGAAGTATTGGTGATCGGGATCGAGATCAGGTGGATCAGGGTAAGGGCCAGGCCGATGGCGATGGGTGCAAAACCTGCCGGTGCGCGGGCGTCGGTCGCCCCCATGATGACCACCAGGAACATCGCCGTCATCACCACTTCACTGACAAAGCCTGCACCCAGCGTATAGCCACCGGGCGAATGGTCGGCGTAGCCGTTTGAAGCCAACCCCGAAGACAGCTCGAACCCGGCCTTGCCGCTGGCGATGAGGTAGATCACCCCGGCCGCCAGGATGGCACCGATCACCTGGGCGATCACATAAGGCAGCAGCTCTTTGGCCGGGAAGCGCCCGCCGACCACCAGCCCGAACGACACGGCAGGGTTTAGATGGCAACCCGAGATATGGCCGATGGCAAAGGCCATGGTCAGTACGGTGAGGCCGAAGGCGAAGGCGACACCGAGCACACCGATGCCGAGAGGGGAACTGGCTGCGAGTACCGCACTGCCACAGCCACCAAGGACCAGCCAGAAGGTGCCGATCAGTTCGGCACCCATGCGTTTACCGAGGGACATGCTCATGAACCCATTCCTCAAGAAGTTGAACGCAACGAATGCGCAAGCCCAACTGCTTGATGAAGGTTTGCTCACAAGAATTTAGCAGACCTTTGGGTTATGGCCAGTAGTGGCGAGGGGCTGATTTGCAGCCCCTCGATCACACCGGCAAACGTTCAACCCTTGACGGAAACCTTGGGCTTTTTCAGCAAATGCGAGAACACCGCATGCAAATCGTCCGAGGCGCTCTCCTCGTCCAGGTTCAGCTTGCTGTCGATGTGGTCCATGTGATGCATCATCAGGCTCACGGCCTGCTCGGCATCGCGCGCCTCGATGGCATCGATGAGCTGCATGTGCTCATCGTAAGAGCAGTGCGAGCGGTTGCCGCTTTCGTACTGGGCAATGATCAGCGAAGTCTGCGATACCAGGCTGCGCTGGAAACTTACCAGCGGTGCATTGCCCGCCGCTTCGGCCAGCTTGAGGTGGAACTCACCGGACAGGCGAATGCCGGCACCCCGGTCACCGCGCGAAAAGCTGTCGCGCTCCTCACGCACCATCTGCCGCAGCTCGTTAAGCTGATCGGGGGTGGCATGCTGCACCGCCAGCTCGGTGATGGCGCGTTCGACCATGCGCCGCGAGAAGAACACCTGGCGCGCCTCTTCTACAGTCGGGCTGGCCACCACCGCGCCGCGGTTCGGCCGCAGCAGCACCACGCTTTCGTGGGCCAGGCGCGACAAGGCGCGGCGGATGATGGTGCGGCTGACGCCAAAGATCTCGCCCAGCGCTTCCTCGCTCAACTTGGTGCCCGGAGCCAGACGCTGCTCGAGGATCGCCTCGAAAATATGCGCGTAGACGATGTCGTCCTGGGTACCGCTGCGGCCGGCCTTGCCGACTCGTGCAGGTTTTTTCAGAGGTTGCAGCTGTTCGTTCATGGGCTCTCGAGGCACGAAGAGAAAGTATGGCGCCATTGTACACAGGCTGAGGCGATTCCGCAGGGGGCGTTTTACCTATATAGCCGTTGTACGACGCATTGCGCATACAAAACATAAAACATTATTTGCTTTATTTGTACACAAAAGCATAATCCATCGAGCAACTTCTTGACCCTTGAGTCAACAAAAAGGTCAGACGTCTGCCTTCCCTCGCGGAGCCGCCAAGTGCATTGCGCAGGAAACTGGCTCCATAACAACAAGAAAGACTTGAGGAGTACCCGCTGTGGAAAGCCGCAAATCCGAAGCCCCTACGCTGGATCTTGCTCCGCCGCTCGAAACGAGCTGGCTGGAGCGGATTTTCAAACTCAAGCAACACGGCAGCACTGTCAAAACCGAAATGATCGCTGGGGTGACCACCTTCATCACCATGGCCTACATCATCTTCGTCAACCCCAACATCATGGCCGACGCCGGCATCGACCATGGTGCCGCTTTTGTCGCCACCTGCATCGCCGCCGCGCTGGGCTGCCTGCTGATGGGCCTGTACGCCAACTGGCCGGTGGGCCTGGCGCCGGGCATGGGGCTCAATGCTTTCTTTACCTACACCGTGGTCGGCACCATGGGCTACAACTGGGAAACGGCGCTGGGGGCGGTATTCGTCTCCGGCGTGTTGTTCATGTTCCTGACCTTGTCGAAAGTGCGCGAATGGCTGCTCAACAGCATCCCGGTCAGCCTGCGCCATGCCATGGGGGCCGGCGTCGGATTGTTTCTCGGGCTGATCGGCCTGAAGACCGCAGGCATCATCGTCGACAGCCCCGCCACCCTGATCAAGCTGGGCTCGTTGCATGAGCCGGGGCCGCTGCTGGCGGCCGTGTGCTTCCTGCTGATCGCCATCCTCAGCTACAAGCGAGTATTCGGCGCGATCCTGATCAGCATCATTGGTGTCACCCTGGCGGGCTGGGGCCTGGGCCTGGTCAAGTTTGGCGGGGTGATGTCGATGCCCCCAAGCCTGGCACCGACCTGGATGGCCATGGACGTGGCTGGCGTGTTCAATGTCAGCATGATCAGCGTGGTGCTGGCGTTCCTGTTCGTGCACATGTTCGACACTGCCGGCACGCTGATGGGGGTTGCGCAACGGGCCAACCTGGTGGCGCCGGACGGGCGTATCGAAGGCCTGTCACGCGCCTTGAAGGCCGACAGTGCTTCCAGCGTATTCGGTGCTGTGGTCGGCGTGCCCCCAGTGACCAGTTATGTGGAGAGTGCCGCAGGTGTCGCCGCAGGTGGCCGTACCGGTTTGACGGCCGTGGTGGTCGGCTTGCTGTTCGTCGCAGCGATGTTCTTCGCCCCGCTGGCGGGGATGATCCCGGCCTACGCGACAGCAGGCGCACTGATCTACGTGGCAATGCTGATGATGGGCAGCATGGCGCACATCCATTGGGACGAAGCCACCGACAGCATTCCGGCGATTGTCACGGTCATCATGATGCCGCTGACCTTCTCCGTTGCCGATGGTATCGCGCTGGGTTTCATCACCTACGTCGCGTTGAAGGCAGGTACCGGCAAGTACAAGGAAATCTCGGCCAGCCTGTGGGTACTGTGCGCAATCTTCATTGCCAAGTTCGTGTTCCTCTGAGCAAGGGCGCTTGGCTTTAGATTTCCAGTGTTTTCGAAATCGAGCGCCGCACGCGCGGCGCATCGCGAGCAAGGTCGCTCCTACGCTTGTTCCGGCCCATTAATGCCTGCGAGGGACGCGCGAACGCCTTGTTGGGACGCCACGATATGGCGCCCTTGCTCAACATTTGAAAGGCCTGCGCGGTCGCCCGTAGGAGCGGGTTTACCCGCGAAAGGGCCGGACCTGCTGGCCAATCTCCACCTGCCGTTCACCGTTGCCGCCGCTACCGTATTCGCGGGTAAACCCGCTGCTACAACGGTGGTGGACAGCTGGATACAGCCCGCCGTAGGAGCGGGTTCACCCGCGAAAGGGCCGGGCCTGCTGGCCAGTTTCACCCGGTGTTCAGCGTTGCCGCCGCTACCGTATTCGCGGGTAAACCCGCTCCTACGCCTGATCGGGGATGGACACGCATGGGTGATTGGACACAGGCCGTCGCGTAGGAGCGGGTTCACCCGCGAAAGGGCCGGGCCTGCTGGCCAATCTCCACCCGCCGTTCACCGTTGCCGCCGCTACCGTATTCGCGGGTAAACCCGCTCCTACACCTGATCGGGGGTGGACACACATCGGTGATTGAGCGCAGGCCGTCGTAGGAACGGGCTCACCCGCGAAGAGGCCGGCACAGCCAACGCAAAAACAGCAGACGAAAAAAAGCCCGCCAGTGTGAGAGCGGGCCAAAGGACCTACGAAGATTCTTCTAGCGACCAACTAGCTTCCACGATAGGTCGAATAGCTGTACGGCGAAATCAGCAGCGGCACGTGGTAGTGCTCCTGCGACTCGTCGATGCCAAAGCGCAGCACGACAACATCCAGAAACGCCTGGGCCGGCAATTGCACGCCACGGGCGCGGTAGTAATCCCCAGCGCTGAACTGCAACTGGTAAACGCCAGTGCGGTAATCGTCCCCCTGCAACAGCGGCGCGTCGACGCGGCCATCGCTGTTGGTCAGGGCGGTGTTCACCAGCTCCAGCTGCTGGCCTTCGACGCGGTACAGCTCGACCTTGATCGAGCTACCCGGGCAGCCATGCGCGGCATCCAGTACGTGTGTGGTCAAACGTCCCATTGCGTGTCGCCTCTTGTTCAATCTGTGGGCAAAAAATACTCAGCCATCGCACCAGCTTAGCGCCTGCGGCAGGCGGGAATGACGTTATTAAGACATTCCAGCCAAGGATTGTACACAATTTTTTGATCCCCTCTGTCACACCCTCCCTTTGCTGCCCATAAACGACCCATCGGTCGCAAATACACGCACCATAACGATGCCAACCTCATTAGCTGACCAAACAGGCAGGTTTCTTGCACTGTATTTCCAGGTCGCTGTCAGGCGACAAAAGGGAAGAAATGCGGAAAAACAGGCTTACAAAAGATTTCAGAAGTTGTATACAATCAGCCCATCCGGTGGTGCGACATACCGACGCGGCCCGCCCACCCCCCGCACTAACGCACAAGAAGGAAGACTGCAGTGAGCGCTGATTACCCTCGCGACCTGATCGGTTACGGCAACAACCCTCCTCACCCGCAATGGCCGGGTAACGCCCGCATCGCGCTGTCTTTCGTCCTCAATTACGAGGAAGGTGGCGAACGCAACATCCTGCACGGTGACAAGGAATCCGAAGCCTTCCTGTCCGAGATGGTCGCTGCCCAACCCCTGCAGGGCCAGCGCAACATGAGCATGGAGTCGCTGTATGAATACGGCAGCCGTGCCGGTGTGTGGCGCCTGCTGAAGCTGTTCAAGGACAGCGGCGTGCCACTCACCGTCTTCGCCGTGGCCATGGCCGCCCAGCGCCACCCCGACGTGATCCGCGCCATGGTCGAAGCCGGCCACGAGATCTGCAGCCACGGCTACCGCTGGATCGACTACCAGAACATGGACGAGGCCCAGGAGCGCGAGCACATGCTCGAAGCCATCCGTATCCTCACCGAACTCACCGGCGAGCGCCCGCTGGGCTGGTACACCGGCCGTACCGGCCCGAACACCCGCCGCCTGGTGATGGAGGAAGGTGGCTTCCTCTATGACAGCGACACCTACGACGACGACCTGCCCTACTGGGAGCCGAACAACCCCACCGGCAAGCCGCACCTGGTGATCCCCTACACCCTGGACACCAACGACATGCGCTTCACCCAGGTACAGGGCTTCAACTGCGGCGAGCAGTTCTTCCAGTACCTGAAAGACGCCTTTGATGTGCTGTACGCCGAAGGCGCCGAAGCACCGAAAATGCTTTCCATCGGCCTGCACTGCCGCCTGGTCGGCCGCCCGGCACGCCTGGCTGCACTCAAGCGCTTCGTCGATTACGCAAAAAGTCATGACCAGGTCTGGTTCGCCCGTCGCGTGGATATCGCCCGCCACTGGCACACCACCCACCCGTACAAGAAAGAGAACGCCTGATGACCGCCTTCAATACCCTCAAACCATCCGCCCTGGACCGCGACGCCTTCGTCACGGCCTTCGCCGACATCTACGAGCACTCGCCGTGGGTTGCCGAAAAAGCCTATGACCTGGGCCAACTGGGCGAGCTGGACGAGATCGAGGCGCTGCA